>JARLHH010000048.1 GCA_031292335.1 Candidatus Limnocylindrales bacterium
AGACCCTCGAGGCTGCAGGGTTCACCAAGGGCTCCGACGGCATCTACAAGGATGCCCAGGGCCGGCGCCTTTCCTTCACGATCAAGACGATCAGCGGCTACACGGACTGGGATTCGTCGGTCAAGGTGATCCAGCAGCAACTGAAGGCGGCCGGAATCGAGGTCTCCAAGATCCTCGATGAGGACAACGGGACCTACACGACCGACCTCCAGGGCGGCACGTTCCAGCTCGCCTACGGCGAGGAGACGGGCGGCCCGCTGCCTTATTACGAGCTGCGCCAGATGCTGCTTGGCGCGAACATCGGGTCGACCAACTATTCGCGCTACAAGTCCGCGTCCACCGACGCCCTCTTCGCCAAGTACCCGGCGTCCAGCCCGGCGGACCAGCTCAGCATCATCAAGCAGATCGAGACCGTGATGGCCACCGACATTCCCATGATCCCGGTCACGGAGGGCGTCGACTGGTACCAGTACGACACGACGAGCATCGGCGGTTGGCCGACGCCGGACGACCCGTATGCGCTGCCGGCAGTCTGGGCGCTGCCGGACAATGGCGTGGTGCTGACCCACCTCTATCCGACGAAGTGACGCTCGGGCAACGGCGGTAGGGGGCGCAGGGAAGCGTCGCCATGAGGTTCGTCGCCCGCAGGCTGGGCCTGTTCCTCGTGACCTTGTGGGCCGCGCTCACGATCAACTTCCTCATTCCCCGGCTGATGCCGGGGAATGAGGCGACCGCCGTCCTCTCCCACTTCCGGGGCGTCAACCCGGCCGCGCTTCACGCGCTCCAGGTGGAGTTCGGGGTCAACGCGAACGAGAACGTCCTGCTCAGCTATGTGCAGTACCTGGGCAACTGCCTCACGGGGCAGTTCGGGCTCGACGCCGCGCGGGTGCCGGTGATGAGCGTGATCCTCCAGGGGTTGCCCTGGACGCTCGCCCTGGTCGGTGTCACGACCGTGATCGCGTTCGTGGCCGGCACCCTCCTCGGGGTGGTTGGCGCCTGGCGGCGGGGAGGATCGCTCGACAGCATCCTCTCCCCGCTCCTCTTCATCCTCACCACGTTCCCCGTCTTCTTCATCGCCCTGCTGCTGCTGTTCGTCTTCGGCGTGATCCTCGGCTGGTTCCCGCTCTCGTCCAACTACTCCCTGGGGGCGACGCCATCGCTCTCCCTGGACTTCGCCTGGGACGTGCTCTCGCACGCCGTCCTACCCGGGGTCACGCTCGTCGTCGCGACGGCGGGCGGCTGGATCTACACGATGCGCAACAACATGGTCACGACCCTCGAAGAGGACTACGTGAAGATGGCCCGGGCGAAGGGGCTCTCGTCGTGGCGGATCATGTTCGACTACTCCGCGCGGAACGCGATCCTGCCGAACCTCACCGGTTTCGCGATGCAGCTCGGCTTCGTGCTGGGCGGCTCGATTCTCGTCGAGTACACCTTCTCCTACCCGGGCCTCGGCTACCTGTTCTTCACGGGCACGACCAATCACGACCTCCCGCTGCAGGAGGCGCTCTTCCTCTTCTACACGCTCGCGGTGCTGGTCTGCGTCCTGGTCGCCGACTTCGCGACCGCGTGGCTGGACCCGCGGACTCGCGACGCGTGAGGATGGCTCGATGACGGTGCCGATGAGTCGCCCCTCCACCGCGCCGTCCGCCGCCGCGGCGCGCGGATACCGCGACGCGGGCGCGCGCCTGGGACGGGCGATCCTCCGGAACCGGAAGGCGACGATCGGCCTGGGCCTCCTGGTCGTCATCACGTTCGTGGCGCTCTTCCCCGGCCTGGTAGCGCCCGACGATCCCCAGGCAGCGATCTACGGGCAGCAGCTCGGTCCGTCCGCCGACCACCTGCTCGGGACGACGCAGGTCGGCGAGGACGTGTTCTCGCAGCTGATCTGGGGGACGCGCCTGACCCTGATCATCACGGTCGCCGTCGGGGCGCTGACAACGCTGATCTCGGTCCTGGTCGGGGTGACCGCCGCCTACGTGGGCGGGGTCGCCGATCGATCCCTGTCGCTGCTCACCGACATCTTCCTGATCATCCCGACGCTGCCGCTCCTGATCGTCCTGTCCTCCTACCTCGAGGGCAGCGGCACGATCGCGATCATCGCGGTCCTCGTCGTAACCGGCTGGGCGTTCGGGGCACGCCAGCTGCGGGCCCAGGGGCTGACGCTCCGCACGCGGGCATATCTCGAGGCGGCCCGGGTCCGGGGCGAGACGAGCCCCTACATCATCCTCGTCGAGATCCTCCCCAACATGATCTCGCTGGTCGTCGCCAGCTTCCTCGGCTCGGCCGTCTACACGGTGGCCACCGCCGCAGGGCTGCAGTTCCTGGGGCTCGGGAACGGCAGCGAGATGACCTGGGGCACGATGCTCCACTTCGCCCAGCAGAATGGGGCGATCGAGAGCGGCAATGCCCTCTGGGCGCTGGCCCCGGGCGCGGCCGTGGCCCTGCTCGGGACGTCGTTCGCGTTGCTGAACTACGCGTTCGACGAGATCGGGAACCCGGCCCTCCGCCGGACGAGGAGACGGCGTGCCGGCGCTGCTTGAGGTCCGCGGCCTCTCGGTCGACTACCTCACCGACGCCGGAGATGTGCGCGCGGTCGACCGGGTCGATCTCCAGGTCGCAGCCGGGGAGTTCCTCGCGATCGTCGGCGAGTCCGGCTGCGGGAAGTCGACGCTTCTCTTCGCGATCGCGCAGCTCCTGTCCCCACCGGCAGAGCTCGCCGCCGGTAGCGTGACCTTTGCCGGGCGCGACATGGTCACGCTCGGCGAGCGCGAGCTGCGACACGTGCGCTGGCGCGACTACTCGGTGGTGATGCAGAGCGCGATGAACGCCCTGAACCCGATGAAGAGCATCGAGGCCCAGTTCGCCGACACGATGCGGGCTCATGCGCGGCTGACGGCCGAGGCGATCCACCAGCGCGCGGCCGAGGTCCTCCGGCTCGTCGGCATCGACCCGATCCACCTCGCGAGCTATCCACATCAGCTCAGCGGGGGGATGCGTCAACGGGCGATGATCGCCATGGCGCTCCTGTTCACGCCCCAGCTCGTGATCATGGACGAGCCGACATCCGCGCTCGACGTCGTCGCCCAGCGCGCCCTGATGAGCCAGATCAAGGAACTCCAGCAGCAGTTGGGCTTCGCGGTCGTCTTCGTGACCCACGACATGTCGCTCGTGAGCCACTACTCCGATCGCCTCGTGGTCATGTACGCCGGCCAGATCGCCGAGGCCGCCGCGACCGCCAGATTGTTCGCGCGGCCGTTGCACCCGTACAGCCGTGGCCTTCTCGATGCGTTCCCGTCGATCCGGGGCCCGCGCCGCCTGCTGACGGGGATCCCGGGCAGCCCGCCCGACCTGGCCCATCCGCCGTCCGGCTGCCGGTTCCAGCCGCGCTGCTCCGTGGCCCTGCCCGAGTGCTCGGTCCGGGAGCCGGAGCTCCGGGCGGTGGACGGCGCGGACGTGCGATGTCTGCTCTACCCCGTTCCGGCCGAGCCGGCCGCCGAGCACCCGGCATGACCGCCAGGGCCGAGCCGACCCCTCCTGCACCGAGCGGGAGCGAGCCGCTCCTGCGGACCACCGATCTCACGCGGCACTTCCGTCTCGGCGGCATCTTCTCGCAGCAGGTGCTCCACGCCGTCGACGACATCAGCATGGAGATCGGGGAGCGCGAGATCGTCGCCGTCGTGGGCGAGAGCGGCAGCGGCAAGAGCACGCTGGCGCGACTCCTTGCGATGCTCTACCGCCCGACCCGCGGGCGGATCTACTTTCGCGGCCGTCTCCTGGAGAGCCTTCGCTCTCGCCGCGACGTGCTCTGGTACCGACGCCAGGTCCCGATGGTCTTCCAGGACCCGTACAGCTCGATCAATCCTGTCTTCCGCGTCTCCCACGGCGTGATGCGCAACCTGACGCTTCACCGGCCCGAGCTGCGGGGCGCCGCCCGTCGGGCGGAGGCAGAGCGTGTCTTCGAGGTGGTGGGGCTGACGCCGGCCCGCGAGATGCTCGCCAAGTTTCCCTACGAGATGAGCGGCGGCCAGCGTCAGCGGGTGGGCTTTGCCCAGGCGCTCGCGCTCCAGCCGCGGCTGATCCTCGCCGACGAGCCTGTCTCGATGCTCGACGTGTCGATCCGCGCGGGCATCCTCAACCTGATGGCGGCGCTCCGGGAGCGGGAGGGCGTGTCGATCCTGTACATCACCCACGACATCGCCAGCGCACGCTACGTTGCGGACCGGATCTTGGTCATGTACGGGGGTCACGTGGTCGAGACGGGTCCGGCCGATGCCGTCCTCGCCGACCCGAAGCATCCGTACACGCAGCTGCTCCTGGCGGCGGCGCCCGACCCCCGCGAGCCGGCGGCGGTCGACTCGGCCGCCGTCGCCGGCGAGCCACCCAAGGTCGTCAACCCGACGGAGGGCTGCCGCTTCGTGGCGCGCTGTCCGATCGCGGTCGACGAGTGCGGCCGGGTCACCCCACGCCTGCATTCGGTGGGCGTCGGGCACGCCGCCGCGTGCCACCTCGCCCTCGCCGACCCCGGGTGGCCGGGCGGCTCCCGCGACGGCGGATGAGCCTCGCCCCCGGCCGCGTCGTCGTCGTCTCGCCGCACCTCGACGACGCCGTCCTGTCCGCCTTCGGCCTGCTGACCGAGGCGAGCTCGGCGACCGTCATCACCGTCTTCGCGGGCATACCCGACGACTCCGAGTCGCCCGGCGAGTACGACCGGCTCACACGATCTGACTCACCCCGGACGCGAATGCACGCGAGGCGCGAGGAGGACGTCCGGGTCCTCGGGGGGCTCGGGATCGGTCACATCCACCTGGATTTCCTCGACCACCCCTATCGGCCGACGGACTCGCAGCCGGCCGACCTCGCCCGCGCGATCGCCGCCGTCCTGCCCGACCATGACACGCTCGTCATCCCGGCCGCGATCGGGGCGCATCCGGATCACGTCCTGGCCCGCGAGGCGGCGCTGCTTCTCCCGTGCCTTGGCGTGCGCCTCGCGATGGCCGACCTCCCGTATGCGGCAGTCTTCGGCTGGCCGGCGGCGGTGACCGGCCAGCCGGACCCGCCGTTCCTGGATCCCTCGGCCGCGTGGGCGCCCGCGCTGAAGCGACTTGCCGAGTCGTCGGGGCGCACGCCGGAGCTGATCGTCGATCGGCTCTCGCCGTCGGCACAGCGCCGCAAGCTGGCTGCGGTCCACGGGTACCGGACGCAGTTCGACGCCCAGGAGGCGGGGCCATCGCGCGGCATGAGCCACCCTCGGCGGCGTGGCCACGAGGTGGCCTGGCGCCTCTGAGCGATCCCCGAGGAGTCGACCGCGAGAGCGCGGCCCCGCTGCTGTCTGCCTCCGGTCGGGGTCATCCGGGCCGATGCCGACCGTGTGTTCCCAGGTCGGCGTCAGAGCCGCCCGGACTGAGATCGTCTACGAACGACTGGATGAACGAGGGCGGAAGCTGAGCAGCTCATGCGACGGGTCGATCCGACGGGCGTCCCCCTGAACGTCCCGATCCCACGCTTGTTGTCCGCGCGTGTCCGAATATCCCCTCCGACGGCCAGTGGGCGCAGTCCGAGCCCGGGGTCTGTGACTGGACGACGATCGCGGGCGGTCCGGCGGGGGGCGCGACGTTCTGCGGCGGGGGCCCCGGATCTCGTCCGAGACCGGTCGCCATCGCCGCGCGCATCTCGTCGCCGGCAGCCGAACTGCGCCACCCTGCGGCCGTCAGGCGCGGAGTGTCGCGGAGGCCTCACAGTTGCGCGAACCGCGCGGTGAAGTGCCTGAGCGCTGCCGGCTCGTGGACGATTCGGAGGCCCCGCAGGTCGGCTGCCCGCTTCGCAACGGAGCGAACAACCTCGATCACGTAGTCCACGTGCGATTGGGTGTACGTGCGGCGCGGGATCGCCAGCCGGACCAGGTCCATCGCCGCGGGTGTCTCGCTACCGTCCGGGTGGCGCCCGAACATGACCGTGCCGATCTCGCAGCCCCGGATCCCGCCTTCAACGTAGAGGGCAACCGCCAGGGCCTGGCCCGGGTACTGGAGCGGAGGGACCTGCGGGAGGAGCGCCCGCGCGTCCAGGTAGACAGCGTGTCCGCCGATGGGTCGGACCACCGGGATGCCGTCGGCTGCCAGCGCGTCACCCATGTACGCCGTGGACCTGATCCGGTAGCGCAGGTAGTCCTCGTCCACCACCTCGTGGAGGCCCTGGGCGATCGCTTCGAGGTCGCGGCCCGCGAGGCCTCCATAGGTCGGAAAGCCTTCCGTCAGGATCAGCAGGGTGCGACAGCGCTCGGCGAGCGCATCGTCGCGCATTGCCAGCCAGCCTCCGATGTTGGCGAGCCCGTCCTTCTTGGCGCTCATGGTCATGCCGTCGGCCAGCGAGGCGATCTCGCGGACGATGTCGGGAACGCTGCGGTCGGCCTGGCCCGGCTCGCGCAGCTTGATGAACCAGGCGTTCTCCGCGAACCGGCAGGCGTCGAGGAAGAGCGGGACGCCGAACCGGTCGCACAGCGCCCGCACCCCGTGCAGGTTCGCCAGGCTGACCGGCTGGCCGCCGCCCGAGTTGTTCGTGATCGTGACGAAGACGGCTGGGACGTCGGCGCTCCGCGCAGCGAGGAACTCCTCGAGCCGGACGAGGTCCAGGTTGCCCTTGAATGGGTGCTCCACCTCGGGGTGGCGGCCCTCCTCGATGACGAGGTCAAGCGCCTCCGCGCCGGTGGCCTCGACGTTCGCCCGCGTCGTGTCGAAGTGGGTGTTGTTCGGGATCGCCTTCCCGGGGCCGCCGATCACCGAGAACAGGATCTTCTCGGCCGCGCGTCCCTGGTGGGTCGGGATGACGTGGGGGAACGGGAAGAGCTCCTGCACGGCTGCCAGGAAGATGTACCACGAGGGCGAGCCCGCATACGACTCGTCGCCGTGCTGGATGGCTGCCCACTGGTCCCTGCTCATTGCGCCGGTTCCCGAGTCGGTGAGCAGGTCCACCAGGACGTCGTCGGCGTGGAGGTTGAAGAGGTTCAGCCCGGAGGCCTCGATCGCGACGCGACGCTCGTCCCGGGTGGTCATCCGGATCGGTTCGACGGAGTGGATCCGGAACGGTTCGATGATCGTCTGCCAGTGATCCATCCGCGGACGAAACCCCCTCGGAGCGGGCTTCGGCCGGCCGGCGGCGTCTCGTCCAGGGGCGCGCACGGGGCGTACGGGGGCTGCAGTCGCGGACGCCTCCAGCCCCTTCCGGGCCTTCCGGTAGGCGACCCGGTTTCGTGCGATCTCGGTACTCGCCCTGGCTCCGCGCCTGGCTCTCCGCTCGCTCGTGGGACGGATCGCGCCCTGGCGTCCCGAGGGCCGGCAGCTAGCGGGCCCCCTCCACGATCTCGTCGCAGACCTGGGCCATCGCATCCGGGAGCGTGCAGGTGATCTTGAGGGCTGACGGGAAGTCGGTTCCCGAACCGCCGGTGCCCGGGTCGAACACGAGCAACCCGAGGGCGCGATATCGACCCCCGGAGGGGTCCCCGGTGCCGGCGACGCCGGGCGGGTCCTCGAAGATCGCCGACCGCGGGATGGGCCGCGTGATCAGCTCACGGGCCGGCGAGGTGGTCGGGCACGATGACCCCGGCGTGTCGAACAGCTTCCAGGCTTCGGGGAACAGGCCGCAGGCCATCGTGGCGATGCAGCCGACGCAACCGCCTCCGGTGAACGCGGTGACTGCCTGGTAGCCGGGCGGCGGGCTGCCCGTCGGGGCGGCCTGGTCGGGCGGCGTGATGGACATGCTCGTCGAGCCGTCGGCGCCGACCACGGCCTCGCAGTGCCAGCCCTTCGGGCCGAGGAGCGTCCGGGTCCCGTTGGCGTAGAAGGCGAGCTGCGCGGCGACGGCGGCGGACACGGTCGCGGTCATCGTCGAGGGCACGGGAGCCATCGTCTCGTCGGGCAGCCCGAACGTGGTCGGGCAGGTCACCACCGGGATGTGGGCGGTCCGCGACGTCTCGGGCGTCGGAGCGGCCAGGCTCGCGATCGGGCCGGAGGCACCCGGCGCGACGGCGGGGGTCGCCGCGGGTGCCGCGGTCGTGGGCGTGGGTGACGCCGCCCCGGACGCGGTCGCCGTCGCCGTCACGGGCGCCGTCGGCGTCGGGCCGGAGCCGCCGCAGGCAGCCACGACCATCAGCGCGACCGCGACGAACGCCGGGGCGAGCCCGCCGGGCCGCCGCGGGCGCAACAGGGCGCGGGAACCCTCGGGGAGACCTCGTTGAGGGCCGTGCATGTTCTCGATGGTACCGCCCCACGGGTCGGCCGGCGCCTCCGGGCGTCCGGCAGCCGTTTGTGCGGTAGGCTCGGACTCGTGGTCACGGACGAGAGCGGGAGCGTGCCTGGGGAGCTGTCCATGACGCCTTGGCTGGACATGCCGTTGGGAGACCGAAGACCGGCCCGATCTCAGAGACGCCGCAGCTCGATCCGCACGGGCGCGGCGGGGCCGATCGCGCGGTGCACGATCGACCACTTGATCGAGCCGGTGAAACAGTGCCGCAGCGCCGTGCAGAGCCCGCCGGAGAGGTCCCACAGCCGGCCCGCCACGTACGGCCCGCGGTCGATCACGGGGGCGACCACCGTCCGGCCGCGGTAGGTGAACGCGACGAGCGTGCCGCACGGAAGGGTTCGATTGGCGACGCCGACCACGGTTCGCGTGTAGAGGACCCCGCAGGCAGTGAGCCTGGGCCAGGAGAAGCTTCCGGCCTGCGGGAGGCACGCCTTGACCTTGTCGGAGATGCAGTAGAAGCCGGGGCCGTAGAAGGAGACGGTCGACGCCTGCCAGGCGCCAAGACCGACGAACACGGGCATCTCGTAGGGCTGGCTCGTCAGGCGCACCGCGGCGATGGCACCCGGCGGCGGGGTGCGACTCGGAGTGGGCGTGAGGGACGGTGCGACGGATGGCGCCGGGGACGCTGACGCGGACGGGTCGGCCGACGGATCCGGGCTCGCGGCGACGGTGACGGACGAGCCCGACACCGCGGAAGCGCTCGGAGACGGGGACGGAGACATGCTGGGCGCGATCGACGCGACCGGATCGGACGCCTCGGCCACGGCCAGCGTCGGGATGCCGGCGCTCGCGAGGACGAAGAGGCCGACCAGCGTGATCGCGAGCGCCCGAAGGCGGCCGGTGTGCTTCGAGATGGATGGGTGGCTGCGTGCAGGCACGGACAGCTCCTTTCGAGGAATGCGGAGGGCTGCCCGGGTGTGCGCGTCGACCGATCGACGCACGGGGTTGGAACGCGGCAGGAGCCGGATGGGCCAGGGGCGCCGCGAGACCGAATGGGGCGGCACCCGGCGACCGGGCAGCGGGCGATTCGATTCGACTCCACGTGCCCCGCGGAAGTGCGGGGATGTTCCCTGCGGCGGGTCGGCAGCCGGCCGTTCGGGACGGCACCAGCCCAAGCAGGCGTCCCCGTGGGGTGGGGACACGGATCGAGTCTCGACGCCACGGTGGTCCGGCACGCCCTGTCGGCGACCGATCGGCTCGCCCGTCATGGGGCGCGGTGGCACGAGACCTGGAGCGCCCGCCCATGGGCAGGCACGTCCGGGGGCGGAGTCTACCCAACCTTCCAGGATCGCGCTGGCGGGGCGGCCGAAACGGCCGGCCACGAGCACGAATCCCGGACAGGCTCCGTTCATCGCCCGGCGCTACCCTATGCGTGGAGGTCGTTGCGATGACGGAAGCTGCGCACACTCAGGACCAGCCGATCGGGCCGCTGGCAACAGCCGACCTGGAGCGGATCGACGCCTACTGGCGGGCCGCGAACTATCTCTCGGTCGGCCAGATCTACCTGCTCGACAACCCGCTGCTCCGCGAGCCGCTCGCCCCCCGCCACTGCAAGCCGCGCCTGCTGGGCCACTGGGGCACCACCCCGGGCCTGAACTTCATCTACGCCCACATGAACCGCGTCATCCGGAACTGGGACCTCGACGCGATCTACGTCATCGGTCCCGGCCACGGCGGCCCGGCGATCGTGGCGAACGCGTACCTGGAGGGCACCTACAGCGAGGTCTACCCGAGCATCGCGCGCACCACGGACGGGATGCGCCAGCTCTTCCGGCAGTTCTCCTTCCCGGGCGGCATCCCCAGCCACGTCGCCCCGGAGACCCCCGGCTCGATCCACGAGGGCGGCGAGCTCGGATACGCGCTCTCGCACGCATACGGCGCCGCATTCGACAACCCGGACCTCGTGGTCTGCTGCGTCGTCGGGGACGGCGAGGCCGAGACCGGGCCGCTTGCCACCAGCTGGCACTCGAACAAGTTCCTCGATCCGGCCCGCGACGGAGCCGTCCTCCCGATCCTCCACCTCAACGGCTACAAGATCGCCAACCCGACGGTCCTGGCGCGGATCCCGGAGGACGAGCTGCGGGCCCTCCTGGAGGGCTACGGACACCACCCGTACTTCGTCGAGGGGGACGACCCGGCCCGGATGCACCAGCAGATGGCGGCGGCGATGGATGCCGTGGTCGCCGAGATCGCCGAGATCCAGCGCGCCGCCCGGACCGGGGGAGCCACCCAACGCCCGCGCTGGCCGATGATCGTGCTGCGAAGCCCCAAGGGCTGGACCGGGCCGAAGGAGGTTGACGGCCTGCCCTCGGAGGGGTCCTGGCGCTCGCACCAGGTCCCGTTCGGGGAGGTTCGCACGAACCCGGTCCACCTGGCGCTCCTCGAGAAGTGGCTGCGGAGCTACCGAGCGGAGGAGCTCTTCGACGCCGACGGCGCGCTCATCCCGGAGCTTGCCGAGCTGCCGCCCAGGAGCTACCGGCGGATGAGCGCGAACCCGCACGCGAATGGCGGGCTGCTGCTGCGGGACCTCGCGCTGCCCGACTTCCGCGATTACGCGGTCGACGTGCCCGCGCCGGGCGCCACCACGGCCGAGGCGACGCGCGTGCTCGGCACGTTCCTCCGCGACGTCAGCGATCGCAACCGCGACACGTTCCGGATCTTCGGCCCGGACGAGACGGCCTCGAACCGGCTCGGCGCGGTCTTCGAGGTGACGGACCGCCAGTTCGACGGCCAGATCCTGCCCACGGACGAGCACCAGGCGCCCGAGGGCCGCGTGATGGAGATGCTCTCGGAGCACCAGTGCGAGGGCTGGCTGGAGGGCTATCTCCTCACCGGGCGGCACGGCCTGTTCAACTGCTACGAGGCCTTCGTCCACATCATCGACTCGATGTTCAACCAGCACGCGAAGTGGCTGAAGGTGACCAACGAGATCCCGTGGCGCCGGCCGATCGCGTCGCTCAACTACCTCCTGAGCTCGCTGGTCTGGCGGCAGGACCACAACGGCTTCAGCCACCAGGACCCGGGCTTCATCGACCACGTCGTGAACAAGAAGTCGGAGGTCATCCGGGTCTACCTTCCGCCGGACGCGAACACGCTGCTGTCGGTGGCCGATCACTGCCTCCGCAGCCGCCAGTACGTCAACGTCATCGTGGCGGGCAAGCAGCCGGCCCCGAACTGGCTGACGATGGAGCAGGCCGTGCTCCACTGCACCCGGGGCATCGGCATCTGGGATTGGGCCAGCAACGACCAGGGCGGCGAGCCCGACGTCGTCATGGCCTGCTGCGGCGACACGCCGACGCTCGAGACGCTGGCGGCGGTGGACATGATCCGGAAGCACCTGCCGGACCTGAAGGTGCGGGTCGTGAACGTCGTCGACCTGATGCGCCTCGAGCCGGACACGGAGCACCCCCACGGGATGTCGACGCAGGAGTTCGACTCGCTGTTCACCCGCGACAAGCCGGTCGTCTTCGCCTACCACGGCTACCCGACGCTGATCCACCGGCTCACCTACCGTCGGACGAACCACGCCAACATCCACGTCCGGGGCTACAAGGAAGAGGGAACCACGACCACGCCGTTCGACATGGTCATGCTCAACGACCTCGACCGGTTCCACCTCGTGATCGACGTGATCGACCGCGTGCCGGGCCTCGGCCCGCGGGCCGCCCACCTGCGACAGAAGATGGTCGACCGGCGCCTCCAGGCCCGCGCCTACACGCGCCTCGAGGGCGATGACGATCCCGAGATCCGGGACTGGGCCTGGCCAGGCTGAACGGGACCGGACCGTGCGAATCCTCGTCGTCAACGCGGGGTCGAGCAGCCTGAAGCTCCGGGTGCTCGACCCGGACGATCAGATCGTCGGCTCCGCGGACCTGCCCGCGCCGCGCGGGCAGGCCGACGCCGCCGCCGTGGCGCGCGCCGTCGGCGAGTTCGGGCCGGTCGACGCGGTCGGACACCGGATCGTCCACGGGGGGACGCGCTTCCAGCGACCGGTCCTGATCGATCCCGAGGTCGTGGCGCACCTGCGCGCGCTCACCGACCTGGCGCCCCTCCACCAGCCGAAGTCGCTCGCGGCGCTCGCGGCGGTCGCGGCGATTCTCCCCGACGTGCCTGCGGTGGCCTGCTTCGACACGGCATTCCACGCGGGCATGCCGGCGGGGGCGTCAACCTACGCGATCCCATCCGAGTGGCGCAAGCGCTGGGATCTTCGCAAGTACGGCTTCCACGGCCTCTCCCACGCGTATGCCTCGCGCCGCGCGGGAGAGCTCCTGGGGCGGTCCCTTGATGGCGTGCGCCTGGTCACCTGCCACCTGGGGGCAGGCGCGTCACTCGCGGCGGTGCGCGACGGCCGCTCCGTAGACACGACGATGGGCTTCACCCCGCTCGACGGCCTCGTCATGGCCACCCGTTCCGGGAGCATCGACCCGGGCCTCGTGCTGTGGCTGGAGGAGCACGTCCGGATGCCACCGGCCGAGCTGGCCGCGACCCTGGAGCACCGCTCGGGCCTGCTGGGCCTGGCGGGGACGGCCGACATGCGGGCGATCCTGGCCGCGGCGGAGGCGGGACAGCCGGACGCCGTCCTCGCGCTCGACGTCTATCACCACCGCCTGCGCGGGGCGGTGGCGGCGATGGCGGCCGCGCTCGGCGGCCTGGACGCGCTCGTCTTCACCGGCGGGGTGGGGGAGAACTCGCCGGCCGTGCGCGAGCGCGCCGCCCATGACCTGGCCTTCCTCGGAGTTGGCGTGGACCCGGAGCGCAACCAGGCGCCCGGCGCGGATCGCGAGATCGGCAGGCCCGGCTTGGCGGTCCGCACGTTCGTCATCGCGGCCCGCGAGGACGTCCAGATCGCCCACGAGGTCCGGGAGGTGCTCGGCGCTACTGCGGCCGGGGATTCCTGAAGACGATCTCGGCGAACTCGCGCACGGCCTCGTTGAAGGCCGCCGGCTGTTCGCTGTTGACCAGGTGGCCGGCTCCCTCGATGACGTGCAGCCGGCCATCGCGACAGGCCGCCAGAAAGTCGCCCTCGCCGCGCCGGAAGAGCGGGTCGTTCGCGCCGTTCACGAGCAGCGTCGGGCCTGGATAGGCGGCCAGCCGGGTCAGGAACGAGGTGCGAAGCGCCACCATCAATGCGCTGTAGCCACCCTTGAACAGCCAGCCGTTCGTGGCACGCGGTAGCGGGCCGGAGGTGTGCCCGGCGGACCGCTCCGGACCACCGCGCCCGAGGTACCGCTCGCCGACCCGGCCCGCGACGTAGGCGCCCACGGTTCGCGGTGCGCGCCGGGCGACGGTGCGTGGCTCGGTCGCGGCGTTGCACAGCACCAGCCCGGCGACGTGCGCCGGGTGGGTCGCCGCAAGCTCCATGGCGACGTAGCCGCCCAGCGACTGCCCCACCACCATCGCCTGCCCGCCGGTCTGCTCGATGACGGACCGCGCGAAGTCCACGGCCCGTGGCATGCGGAAGGGCACCTCGGCATGAACGCCGTGCCCGGGCAGGTCCAGCGTCACGACGCGGTACTGGTCGGAGAGCGCGGCGATCTGCGGCTCCCACATCGCCCGTGTCACGCGCGTGCCGTGGAGGAAGACGAGGGTCGGCGCGCCGTCCGGTCCGGTCACGTCGAAGCCCGACGCGCCGTCGACCAGGGCGGCCCGTGCGGCCGCGGCCGCAGCCGACCCATCACCGCCTGGGGCGGTGGTCTCCATGGCATCCTCCACGCCGTCGGTGGCGCGCCCGGCTGGCATCGCCGACCGGGCCCGCGACCTTCGGCCAGTCTATCGGGCGGCGCCCCGGCCGTCCGGTCCGGTTCCTCCCGACGGATCCAGGTCCACCGACGGCGATTCGTCGGCCGCAGGCTCCGCATCGAAGAAGGCGCGCGGCTTCCAGCCCAGCAGCCCGGCCAGGGCGACCGCCGGGACCTGCGCGATCGTCGCGTTGTACCGGTAGACCTGGTCGTTGTAGAGCTCGCGCCGGTCGGCGATCTGCTGCTCGAGCCGCTGGATCTCGGCCTGGAGTCGCAGAACGTTGTCCTGGGAGCGCAGCTGTGGGTAGTTCTCGACGACCGCGAGGAGCGACCGGACCGCCTGGCTCGTGGCGTTCGAGACGGCTGCCTGCTCCGCGACCGGTGCCGCCGGTGCGTAGCGGGCGCGCTGGCGGGCCACCTCCTCGAGGACCGACCGCTCGAACGCCATCACGTCCCGGACCGCCGCCACGAGCTCGGCGAGCTGGTCGTAGCGTTGCTTGAGGGCCACCTCGACGTTGCCCCAGGCTCGCTCGATCCTCGTGCGCAGCGCGACCACCCCGTTGTAGGTCGTCACGCCCAGGAAGACGAGCACCCCGACCACGAGCACGACCCCGAAGAGCGCGGCGCCGGCGAGCGGGCTCACCAGGCGCCGCCCTGGACGGCAAGCGCGAGGACGATCGCCGCGACGATCGCGAGAGTCGCGCCGAACAGGCCCTGCGTGAGCGCGCCCTGGTCCCGGGCCACGGCGTCGCCCGGGCTTCCGGCACGCACGACGAGCGGATTCTCGGGTGACGCCGCCATGACCAGCTCGCCGGGCGCGATGTCGAAGATGGCCGCCGCCGCGGTCGCCTCCTCGGCCGGGGCGACCGGCAACGGCCGTGCCTCGGGATCAAGCTCCGGGGCCCGGGCCGGGCGCCCGATCCCGAAGCCGGGGATCGCCGCGTTGCCCCAGGCCTCGTCCGGCGAGGCCTTCAGGAGGCCGGCCGCGCGTGCCTCCGCGATGTTCCGGGCGACCTCGGGGTCATCGAGGGCGAGCGTGGGCTCGTCGCGGTCGGCCGTGGCAGGGTCGTCGATGTCGTGGAACGGGACGGCGGTTCCCACGATCGTCACGATGTCCCCGGGCGCCAGCCGCCGCTCCTCGTAGTGGCGCCGCCCCTTCGCGAGGCCGAATGGGCCGCCACCGATGCCCGCGATCAGGTTCCCCTCGCCACCGCTCGCCGCGATCGCCGCGAGCGCCCCGCCGTCCGGGAGGCCGTCCGGGCCCTCGGCGGGTCCGCCGTCGGCCCCGTGAACGGTGAGAAGGGCCGCGACCGCTGCCTCGCGATCGAGCGTGGCCGACGTGACGGCGGGTCCCTTGTTCAGGTCGAGGCCGGCCGGATCCTCCCCCGACCAGTCACTTTGATCGCGGAAGCACATCGGCGCGTCCCACCGGGCGCCGTGCGGGAAGACGCGCAGCGAGCCCGTGGCGTCCCGGACCCGGAAGCCCACCGCGCGCTCCTCGTCCAGGAGCGTCGCCCGGTCCTGGCCCCGGTCCTCGAGAATCCTCGCGCGGTAGTAGACACAGGGGACGCTCTGGAGCGGAGATACGAGCGCAACCGGACCCGCCTCGATCGTCCCGACGAGCCGCACTTCGCCCGCGGCGAGCGACTCGATCCGGCTCGTGCCGGTTCCCCGGACGGGCTCGCCGGCTCGATAGGCTCTCAGACCCCGGACGAGCAGGAAGAGGCCGACGGCGATGCCGACCACCGCCGACGCGACGAGGAACCCCGTGGCGTGTGTCAACCCGAACGGGGCCGGATCGCCGCGACCAGGACGACGACGCCCAGCGCGAGGAGCGCGACCGGCCAGACGACGGCCCAGTCGATGTCGAAGGTCCGGCGAAGGAGGAAGTAGGCCCCCAGGCCCACCAGGACGAGACCCACGATGATCGCCACGAGCGGGTCGCTCCGTCGCTCCGCGCGGCGCGCGGCCCGTTCGGCGCGCCGGGACGCGCGCTCGGCGGTGCGGTGGCCCCGCCAGGACCCGTCATCCCAGGCGTTCGGTGCACCGGGCGGGATCCAGCCGGGAACGGAAGCGGCGTGCGGCGGCGCTGCCTGGGCGGATGTCCCGGACGGC
>JARLHH010000273.1 GCA_031292335.1 Candidatus Limnocylindrales bacterium
ACTGCCACCCCTTCTACACGGGTAAGCAGATGATCATGGACACGGCCGGCCAGGTCGAGCGGTTCCAGAAGCGCCTCGAGCGCGCCGCGACGGGCCGCTGACGACTGGGTCGCGATCGCCGCGGCGGGCCCGGCGGCCCGCCGTCGTGATTCCCGGCCGATAGCGTCGCCGATGGCTCGCTTCGCGTACGGAGGCCAGGCGCTCATCGAAGGCGTCCTCATGCGCGGACGCGACGTGATCGCGGTGGCGCTCCGCCACCCGGACGGACGGATCCTGTGGGCGGACGAGAAGCTGGCCGTGGGCTTTCGGTCCACGCGCTGGGCGCGTCTCCCGTTCTTGCGCGGCCTTGTCGTCCTCTACGAGACGCTCGTGGTCGGGACCCGCTGGCTCGTTCGATCGGCGGGCGTCGCGGCGGCGGATGACCTCGATCCGCTGCCGCCCGACCGGGTGGCCGAGCCTCCGCCGATGCCTGGCGCTGGGCCGGAGCCGGCCGGCGTGCCGGCGCAGGGCGCCGCTGGCGAGCTCGCTGGCGGGCTGACACCATCGCAGATCGCCGCGCCCGACGCGCTGTCGGCACAGAGCGCCGCGTCCGGACCGGCCGCCCATTCGGCGGCGCAGGAGCCGGGAGCAGATCGAACGCCGAGCCGCCCCCCGGCTTCCGTCACGGTCGACAGCGCGGACCTCGGCAAGGGAGCGGTCGCGCTCATGCTCGGTCTCACGCTGGTGCTCGGTGTCGGGCTGTTCTTCTTCGCGCCGCTCCTGCTCGCCAGGGCGATCGCGGGGGGCCAGAGCAGCGTGGTGGAGCGGGTCGTGGAGGGCGGCATCCAGGTGACCATCTTCCTGGGCTACCTGCTGCTGATCGGACGCACAGCGGACGTGCGCCGCACGTTCCAGTACCACGGCGCGGAGCACATGACGATCCACGCCCTGGAGGCGGGCGACCCGCTCACGGTCGAGGAAGTCCGCAAGTACCCCACCGCCCATCCCCGCTGCGGCACCGAGTTCCTGGTCGTCGTCATCCTCGTCTCGATCATCGTGTTCAGCCTGGTCGGTCGCCAGGTGATCCCGGTCATGATCGCGAGCCGGGTCGTGCTGATCCCGGTCATCGCCGGGATCAGCTACGAGCTGCTCCGCTTCGGCGCACGACACCGGGACAGCCGCGCGATCCGCTGGCTCTTCGAGCCCGGGATCTGGGTCCAGAAGATCACCACCAAGCAGCCCACCGACGACATGCTCGAAGTTGCGATCGTCAGCGTCGAGCAGGCGCTGCTCGCCGACGGCGAGGCGCTGCCGGCCGGGTCGGGGCTGATCGGGCGCACGCCCCTGGTCCTGTCTTCCGAGGCGGGACCGGTGACGGTGGCCTGAGCCGTGGCCGAGGGTGTCCTGGACCGGAAGCTGCGCGACCTGGTCGCCCAGTACGAGCATGTCCAGGCGGAGCTCTCGACGCCCGAGGTGGCCGCCGACATGGAGGCGCTCCGTCGCCTCGGCCGCGAGCTCGCCCGTCTCGAGCCGGTCGTCTCGTCGTACCGCCGGCTGGAGGCGCTTCGCGCCGAGCTGGCCGGGGCCCGCGAGATGCGCGATGCGGAGCACGACGACGAGATCCGGGCAATGGCCCGCGAGGAGGTCGACCGGCTCGAGGCAGCGGAGGCCGCCGAGCTCGACGCGCTGACGGTCCACCTGCTGCCCCGCGATCCCAACGACGACCGGAACGTGATCCTGGAGATCCGCGCGGGCGCGGGCGGCGACGAGGCGGCGCTCTTCGCCGGCGACCTGCTCCGGATGTACCTCCGCTATGCGGATCGGCATCGCCTCCGGGCGGAGGTGATGAGCCTCCACGAGACGGGGATCGGCGGCGTCAAGGAAGCGGTCGTGGAGATCTTCGGCGAGGGCGCCTTCAGCCGCCTCAAGTTCGAGAGCGGCGTCCACCGGGTCCAGCGGATCCCGGCGACCGAGTCGTCCGGCCGGATCCACACGTCCACCGCGACCGTGGTGGTCCTGCCCGAGGCAGAGGAAGCCGACCTTTCGATCGACGAGGAGCATGACCTGCGGATCGAGGTCAAGCGCTCCTCCGGCCCCGGCGGCCAGGGCGTCAACACGACCGACTCGGCCGTGCGAATCACCCATCTTCCGAGCGGCCTGGTCGTCGAGATCCAGGATGAGCGGAGCCAGCTCAAGAACAAGATCAAGGCGATGGCGATCCTGCGCGCCCGGCTCCTGGACCAGGAGCGCTCCCGGCAGCGGGAGGCCGATTCCGCCACGCGCCGCTCGCTGATCGGGGCAGGGGACCGGTCGGACAAGATCCGGACCTACAACTACCCACAGGACCGCGTGACCGATCACCGGATCGGGATGGACCTGTCGAACCTGCCCGGCGTCCTGGATGGCAACCTTGACCGGCTGCTGGAGGCGCTCAGCACCACCGATCAGGCCGAGCGGCTGGCCTCGCTGGCCGACGACGACGAACCTCGATCCTGACTGACGGCCCGATGGCAACCGTCGGCGAGCTCCTGGCCGCGGGAACCGACCGCCTCCGCGCGGCCGGCTCGCCGAGCGCCCGCCTGGACGCCGAGCTGCTCCTGGCCGACGCGCTCCGCACGGATCGGACCGGGGTGCTGGCCCATGCCGCCGCCAACGCGGGGGACGGTCCGGCGGCGCGCTTCGCCGTGGCCCTCGAGCGGCGCGCGGCCGGCGAGCCCGTCGCCTACATCCGCGGCCTCAAGGAGTTCCACGGCCTGGCGCTGGTGACCGATGCCCGCGCGCTCGTGCCCCGGCCGGAGACGGAGCTCCTGGTGGACCTCGCGCTCGCGGAGGTTGCCGACGTGCTGGGGAGCGCTCCGAGACCCCCTGGCACGCCGCCCGTCCGCGTCGCCGACGTGGGGACCGGCTGCGGGGCGATCGCCGTGGCGATCGCCGTCGCGCTGCGCCGGCTGGGGATGGCCGGCGAGGTCGAGATCCTCGCGTCCGACCGGTCGGCCGACGCGGTTGCGCTCGCCCGGGAGAACGCGGTCGCGCACGGCGTGGCGGACCGCGTCGGGATCGCGGTCGCCGACCTGCTGCCGGCCGCGGGGGCCGCGGCCGGGATGCTGAGCGCTCCGGTCCGGTTCGACCTGGTCTGCGCGAACCTGCCCTACATCCGCACGGGCGACCTCTCTGGCCTGCCGCCGCCGGTCCGGTTCGAGCCGTCCGAGGCGCTGGACGGCGGGCCGGATGGGCTGGCGGTCATCCGGCGCTTGCTTGCGTCCCTGCCGGATCGGCTGGGCGAGGACGGGCTGGCGCTGCTCGAGATCGGCTCGGACCAGGCCGAGGCGACGGATGCCGCGGTCGGATCGCTCCTTGCCGGGTGGGACTGCGAGATCGTTCCGGACCTGGCGGGCCTGCCCAGGATCGCCCGGCTCACCGGGCCAGCCCGCCCGCCGGAGGCCCGCTCGTGAGCACTTCCCCGGCGACCGCGCCCGCCGGCCGCTCACGCCGGATCCGGCTGGTGGCGCTGGACCTCGACGGGACGGTGGTTGGCGACGACCTGCGGATCCGGCCCCGGACCGTCGCAGCGGTGCGTGCCGCGGTGGACGCGGGCGTGGCCGTCGCGATCGTCACCGGCCGGATGACCAGCTCCGCGCTCCCGTTTGCGCGAGAGCTCGGCCTGCGCGGGCCGATCGTGGGGATGCAGGGCGCCCTGATCCGCGAGATGCCGGCCCCCGGGCGGCCCGGCCTCGGGCGGCTCCTCTACCATCGGCCGCTGCCGGCCGTCGTCGTCCGCGAGGCGCTTGCGTGGTGCCGCGCGCATGGCTTGGAGCCTCACCTGAACCACCTGGAGCGGATGGTGGTCCTCGCCGGCGACAGCCGCGCGGCGGAGTACGTGCGCTTCAACGCCGGGCGGGTCGTGATGGTGCCGGACCTCGATGCCTGGGTTCGCCACCCCGTGACGAAGGTGATCTCGGTGGGAGACGCCCCCCTGCCGACCCGCCTGCTCCCTGGCGCGCGGGCCGACTTCGCCGGACGCGCCGACGTCACCGTGAGCCACCCGAAGTTCCTCGAGTTCGTCGCTCCCGGCGTCAGCAAGGGTGCTGCCGTGCGCTGGCTTGCCCGTCGGCTCGGCATCGATTTGCGCGACACGTTGGCGATCGGCGACCAGCTCAACGACCTCGAGATGATCGAGGAAGCCGGGCTGGGCGTGGCCATGCCGCACGGCCCGGCGGAGCTCCTGGAGGCGGCGGCGCTGGTGGCACCGTCGTTCGAGGAGGATGGCGTGGCGCAGGTCCTGGAGGCGTACCTGCTCGGCGGCCGCCCCGCCGCCTGACTCGCGCCGCGGACACGCTGGTTCGCGGAGCTCGCGGACAGGCGCGCATGGTTGGGCGACAATGGCCCGCGAGCCGGCGGGCGCGGGACCGCAGGCCGTGGTCGCCGCGGGAGCGGCGGCCCCGGGGCGTGACCAGGAAGGAGTCGGGATGAGCGGGACGGACGCCGCGCACGCCGCGTGGGCGACCATCGCGGACCTGGACCCCGAGGTCTGGTCCGCGATGCGCGGCGAGGCGGACCGCCAGCGCTGGAAGATCGGGCTGATCGCGAGCGAGAACTACACGTTCGCCGCGGTGATGGAGGCGCAGGGCTCCTGGCTCACCAACAAGTACGCGGAGGGCCTGCCGGGCCACCGCTACTACGGCGGCTGTGAGTACGTGGACGTCGTGGAGCGGCTTGCCCAGGACCGCGCGCTCGCGCTGTTCCCGGGGGCCGAGCACGTGAACGTGCAGCCGCACGCGGGGACGCCGGCCAACCTCGCGGCGTTCTGCGCCGTCCTCTCCCCGGGCGACCGGATCCTCGGGATGAGCCTCGCCGACGGCGGCCACCTGACCCACGGATCCCCCCTCAACGTCAGTGGGAAGTGGTTCGAGGTGCACGCGTATGGGGTCGATCGCGCGACCGAGCGAATCGACTACGACGCGGTCGAGCGGCTGGCGGCCGAGTGTCGCCCGAAGCTCGTGATCGCGGGGTCAAGCTCCTACTCACGGGTCCTGGACTTCGAGCGCTTCGCGGCGATCGCCCACGGCGTGGGTGCCTACCTGCTCGTGGACATGGCGCACATCGCCGGGCTGGTCGCCGCCGGGCAGCATCCCTCGCCGTTCCCGCACGCGGACCTCGTCACGACCACCACCCACAAGACGCTGCGCGGCCCGCGGGGCGGCCTCGTCTTCTCGTCCGCCGCGCTTGCCCGGCAGGTGGACAAGGCCGTCTTTCCGGGCACCCAGGGCGGGCCCCTGATGCACGTCATCGCAGCGAAGGCGGTGGCGCTCCGGCTGGCTGCCACTCCCGCGTTCCGGGAGGACCAGCGTCGCACCGTGGAGAACGCGCGCGTGCTTGCCGCCGAGATCGGTGCCCGGGATGGGCGCGTGATCACCGGGGGCACGGACAACCACATGCTGAGCGTCGACCTGTCTCCGTTCGGGGTGACCGGCCGGGAGGCGGAGCGTCTCCTCGAAGAGGTCGGGATCATCGTCAACAAGAACGCGATCCCGTTCGACCCGAAGCCGCCCAGCATCGCCTCGGGAATCCGCATCGGCACACCCGCGACCACCACGCGCGGATTCGGTCCGGACGAGATGCGCGAGATCGGCAGGTTGATCGTGGACTCGCTGACCTCCCGGGACGAGCCGGCCGAGCAGGCCAAGGTCGCGGCCGAGGTTCGCGACATCTGCGGGCGCTTCCCCGTCCCGGGGCTGCCCGAAGCGTGACCCCGTGAGCGAGGGTGTCGAGCTTCCCGCCCTCGGCGCGTTTGCCACCGCCGCCATCCTGGCGCTCCTCCTCACGCCGCTCGTTCGCTGGTTCGCGCGCCGCTTCGACGTCCTGGATCATCCGGGAGAGCGGCGCGTCAACACCGCCCCGGTGCCGCGCGGCGGAGGGATCGCGGTGGCCGCC
>JARLHH010000274.1 GCA_031292335.1 Candidatus Limnocylindrales bacterium
GCCGGTCCCAGGCAGCGCGATCCGGCCGCTCGCCCACCAGCGCCAGCGGGACGTCCGCCGGTCGGGCGTCCACGGCGCCGCGGGCCGGGGTGAGCGCTGCAGCGCGCGTCGCGAGCGCATCCCAGCCGGGCTCGGCGCGCCCTCCCCCGTCTTCGCCGCGCCCTGTCCTGCCGGCGGGCGAGCCCACCTCCGCGACGGTCACGAACGAGGTTCCGTGGGCCCGCGCGTAGGTCAGCTCCGGGAGCACGAGCGACGCCGCACCGAACGGGCCCCAGGGATCATCGTCGGTGGGCAGCTCGCCAGTGAAGCCCAGGCCGCCCAGGAGCACGGGCCCGATGCCGCGCGGCGATCCGGGTGGGACGTCGATCGCGGCCCCGGCGTGGAGATCCTGCCAGGCGGCCGCGGCGCGCCGGAATCGTTCGCCGCCGGAGGCTTCCACGGACCAGGCGCGGCCGATGCCGACCAGCGCGAAGCCGGCCGCGGGCTGCAGCCACAGGGCCACCTCGAGATCCAGCTCGCGCGCCGCCGCGAACAGGCCGATCGCGTCGACTTCCTGTGCCGCCCGCGTGACGGACTGTAGGTGTCCCCCGGGAGCCGCTGCCCGATGGCCCAGCAGCGCCTCCGGCGTCCCCAGCGCCGCAGGCGTCTGTCCGCCCTCCGGCGCCCCCGGCGAGCTCGGGTCCGCCTGGCCGTACGGCGCGATCACCGTCACCGGGCCGGCCCGGTCTCGAGGATTCGCGCCTCCGGGACGCCCGCGCTGCGCAACAGGAGCGCCCGGAGCGGCGGATACGCCTCGTCCAGGCGGGCCGGGTCGTCATCCATCAGCCATCGCGCGACGACCTCGTTCAGCGCGCCGAACCAGGCAACGCCCGTCAGGCGCGTGTCGAGCGGCGGGATCGCGCCCTCCGCGACTGCCTGGTCGAGGTAGCCGGCGATCATCTGGGCGAATCGCTCGTGGAGCGCGTTCGTCTCGTCGTTGAAGGCGCGGCCCGCGCCGAGCGCATCGAGGAAGAGCAACCGGGCCATCGTCCGATGGCCCGCGAATGTGGCGAAGACCGTCCGGAGCGCGGCGTCGGCCTTGGCGATCGGGTCCGTCTCCGCCGCAACGGCCCGGTCGACCTTTGCAGCGAGGCGGTCCGCGGTCGAGCGCATCAGCTCGCGGAAGATCGCCTCCTTCGTGGCGAAGTGGAAGTAGACGCCGCCCTTGCTCGTCTCCGCGGCGGCCGCGATCTCGTCCATCGCGGTGTCGCGGTACCCGCGCCGCGCGAACGTGTTGAAGGCGGCGTCCAGGATCTGTTCACGCCGCGTGCGGCTCTTCTCCGCCTGCGCGCCACTGCGCTTCCCGTTGCCCATGCCAGACGCTGCCCGTCCTGTCGATAGACGTCGCCAAACCGACCGACCAGTCGGTTTGTTCCCGAGATGCTACCCGATCTTCGCGAGGCGGGCACCGGCGGATGGGGTCGCAGCGGAGCGAGCGTAACCCAGCCTGGACGCTACCAGCGGCAGCGCCGGACTATGCACGCGGCACAGTCGGCCGTGGCACCCCCTGCGGCACTGCCGGCCGCGCGGCACTCCCCCTGCGGCACCCCCTGCGCTCCCTTACGTGTGCGGCTCCCCGGGCGCCCGCACGCGGAACGTGGCCGACCAGGCCACCCGCTCGGCCGGGGCGACCATGAGCGCCCGACCGTTTGCGATTGCCGACGCCACGTCGTCGTCGGGCGAGGTGGTCGGCTCCACCGCGTGCTGCGTGCGGGGAGTCGCGGGCGCCTCCGGCCAGCCGCCGTCGTCCAGCCACATGCCGAGGTTCGGCGCGATCGGCGCGTACCAGGTCAGCTCGAGCGCGAACCCGTCCGGCTGGTGAACGGCCGCCACACCGGGCAACCCCTCGCCGCTGACCGAGTCCCAGCTCCCGTAGAGCTCCCAGCCGCCGTACAGCTTGAGGGCCGTGCCGGCACCCCGTTCGCGGACGATGTCGAGCGCGATCATCGGTCCGTCGGTGCCCGGAGTCTGCGGCCACGCGACGTGGCCCGGAACCGGCCCGATCGGGACGCCGATCGCCCCCGTCACCCGGACCGACGCGAGCCCTTCCACGTCGACGCGAGCGCCGGGCTCCAGGGCCAGCAGCGGGTGCATCGACCAGAGGATCGGCAGCTCGCGCTCGCCGTGGTTCTCGAGCTCGTATTCCGCGATGATCCGCGGGCCGTCGAGGCGAAGACGTCGGGTGAAGCGATACGGCCAGCCGCCGCTTGCCCACCGCGCCACGAGCACCTCCCCCTCGGCCGTGACCTGGGTCGGACGACCCCACTGGTCGCCGTGGTCGCGCAGCGGCGGGGCGGCTGGGTCCAGGGGGTCGGGGCAGCGACCGACGGTCGGCAGGCACTCGTCCCACCCGAACGCGACGTCGCCGTCGAAGACCGCGTCGTTGCCTGCCCACGCCGTCGGATCGGCCGGCGGATCCCCGGCGACAAGCCACTCGCGGGCCGCGAAGCGATCCGAGAGCGAGATCACGCGCGCACCGAGCGCCGGAACGACGACAAGCCGGACCCGGTCGTTGTCGAGGACGATGGTCTGGAGCGACCCAAACGCGGGCCCGGGTCCGATCACGTGTTCCTCCCGATCGGTGACGTATCGACGGTGACGTGCGCGACGCCATGCGCGGCGGACGCGATGAGCGACTCCATCGAGCGGCGAGCCCCTGCCGGATCCGACCGCCCGATCGCCTCGACGACGCAGCGGTGGGCGCGGTTCGCGGTCTGCGGATCGCTGGCTGCCCGGAACGCGCTCACGGGACCGGCGCCGAGCGCCGCGATGACCGCCCCCGTCACCTGCGCCAGGAGCCCGTTGTGGGCGGCCCGCAGGATCGCCGCGTGAATGGCGAGATCCAGCCGCACCGATGCCGCGGGATCGGCCACCTGGGATTCCAGGTCCGCCTGGAGCTGCAGCAGCGCGGCGCGCTCCTCCGGGGTTGCCCGCTCGGCCGCGGCCTCCGCCGCGCGCGGCTCGATGAAGTCGCGGATCTCCACCAGGTCGGCGAGGAAGGCCGGGTCGGGGCCCACCTCGACCTGCCAGGCCAACACGTCGGGATCGACGAGGCGCCAGTGGGCGCGCCCGAGGGTGCGCGTCCCGGTCTTCGGCCGGGACTCCACGAGCCCCTTCGCCGCCAGGACCTTGATCGCTTCGCGCACGACCGTGCGGCTGACTCCGAGCTCGACGGACAGGTCGGCCTCGGTCGGGAGCGTCGTGCCCGCTCCCAGCTCGCCCCGGACGATGCGGAGGCCCAGGTCGCGCACGACGACGCGGTGCAGACCGCGACGAGCGCCGGAACCGGGCTCCAGGGGAATGGTCATACGATAGGAAGGTAGAGCACGTTCGGCGGCCGCGCACGGCGTTTTCGCACGAGCCCGGGGGGGCGCACCCCACCGCCGCTCCACTCCACCTCGCCCGCTTGCGGGCGAGCGCGCGAGGCAGCCAGGACGCCCGCGAACGCGTACCCGGTCCGCCACACAGGTGCACCATTCGCCCGTGAGCAACGCTCGTCCAATCCGCGCATTGCCGATCCGGCCGCGAGCCTGGGTCCCGCTCGCCGTGCTGGCGATCGGGACGGCGGTGCCGGTGCTGCGCCCGGTGATGCTCGCGGTGCTGGGAGCGGCGGCCGCCGCCACGGTCGCCGGCGGACGCGCGCGCACGGCTGCGGGTCGGAGCTGGCTGGCGACGCTCCCCGCCGCGGTCGGGCTGACGTGGGCGGGCCTGGCCGTCACGCCGATGCCGCTGCCCGACTCGCTCCACTGCACGGACCTGCTGGCGCCGCCGACCGTGGCGCGCGTGATCCAGGCGGGCCTCGTGCTGGGCACGCTGGCGCTCGCCGCCATGCTCGCGGGTGACCGCGCCGGGCTCCGGCTTCGAATGCCGGCCGATCGTCGCGTGATCGCGCTCGCGGTCGGCGCGCCGCTTGCACTCGTGCCGGGTGCGCTCTGGATCGGGCCGTTGCTGGCGCGCCCGTTCTTCGGCCAGGTCGCGCTCGCCACCGGCGACCTGCGCGCCCTCGTGCCGGCCATCGCCTTCGGGGTGGCCAACGCCGCCCTCGAGGAGACGGAGTTCCGCGGGTCGCTGCTGGGCTGGTCGACACCCGCGCTCGGGCTCGGCGGGGCGATCGCCGGCCAGGCCGCCGTGTTCGGCCTCGCCCACCTCGGCACCGACATCACCGGCGCCGCTTCCCTCCTCTGGGCCGCGATGGCGGCGAGCGGCGCGGTCGCGGGGATCATCGCCGTGCGATCGCGCTCGCTGCTGCTGCCGTTCACGGTCCACGCGGCGCTGGACGTGCCGCTCTTCTACGCCTATGCGTGCCGGGTCGCAACGTGAGTCCGACCGGAGGGGACCCGCACGCGACCGGTGGCAGCACCCCGGGCAGGGGCGAACTCGAGCTGACGTGGCCGGGCAAGCACGCAGCCGACGGATCGCGGAGCCTGCCGAGCCGCGACGTCGAGCGGCTTCACCTCATCGAGCGTTTCCCGGGGCCTGCGGGCGATGCCCCGAACCGCCTGGTCGCCGGCGACAACCTGCGGGCGCTCCCGGCGCTCCTCGCCGAGTTCGCGGGGCGGGTGGACCTGGTGTACCTGGACCCGCCGTTCGGCACCGGCGACGCCTTCCACGTCCGGCCGCCGAGGGCATGGACGTCCGCCGCCCATGGACGCGCAGACGGCGACGGGGACGCACCGGGAGCTCATTCCCGCCGCGAGCCGATCGCCTACGCGGACCGGGAGCCGGGCGGCCTGGGCGGCTTCATCGCGATGCTGGCGCCGCGGCTCGAGCTGATCCGTGACCTGCTCAGCCCGACAGGGTCGCTCTACCTGCACCTCGACGGGCGCAGCGTCCACGCCGCGAAGCTGCTCTGCGACGAGATCTTCGGGACGTCCAGCTTCCGCAACCACCTCGCCTGGATCTACTCCGGCCGCGAGCTCGCCCGGCGGCGCTACAGCGCCAAGCACGACGATCTGCTCTTCTACACCCGCGGCCGGCGCTGGACGTTCCACCCCGAGCGGATTCTCGAGCCGCTCCGGGAGAGCTCCCGCCGGGCGTTGTCCCGCCACGTGGACGATGACGGCCACCCATACGTGATCCGCTACCGCGATGGCGGCGGCTTCGCGGTGCGAGACGAGCCTGGCCGGACCTACCGCCAGCCCGTCCCGGCCGGGACGCTCCCGCGCGACTGGTTCACGGCGGACTACGCGCGCAAGTCGGAGCGGACCGGCTACCCGACCCAGAAGCCGGAGGCGCTCCTGGCGCGCCTCGTCGCCGCCTCCAGCGAGCCCGGCGACCTTGTCGCGGACCTGTTTGCCGGCTCGGGGACGGCCGCGGTCGTGGCGGCGCGTCTCGGCCGTCGCTGGCTCGCCGCGGACGCCAGCCCGTCCGCCATCGCCACGGCCCGGCGGCGCCTGCTCGGGCTGCCCGAATGGGGCGGCGGGTTCGACGTCGCCGCGCTCGGGGATGCCCTGCCGGCAGCCGCGACGCTCGACGTCGCCGTACGCCGCGTGCCCGGTTCGGACCCATCTGCGCCCGGGCGCGCCCGCCTCGACGGCTCCCCCGGCGACCTGCGCGCCGTCGCCGCCTGGGCGATCGGCTCACGCGACGGCTCGTCCGCCGGCCCATCCGACGCCCCGTTCGTGGCCGCCGGGGCAGCCGCCCGCGATCCGTGGACCGGCGAGCTGGCAACCGAGCTGGTGGCGGACCTGCCCGGCCCGCCCGTCCCCGACGGCCGTGTCGCGGTCCACCCATCGCTGGCCCGGGCGTGGACCGTGGACGGCGCCGCGGTCGACCTGCCGATCACCTCGTAGCGACCATCGGCGGGGCTCTGCCGGGTCCCGGCCGGGGATCGCCCGCGCGTCAGGGTGCCGGGCTGGGCGAGGGTTCCAGGTTGGAGGAGGGCTCGGCGCTGGGTGACGGTTCGGGACTGGGCGACGGAGTCGCCTCGACCGGAGCAGACGCGGCCGGCGCCGACGTGGCGGGAGACGCCGACGGGGAGGCCGGGGTCGCGAGGCTCGGGAGCGGGGTGGGCTTGGCCGTTGGGACGGGTGTCGGCGCCGGCAGGCACGACGAGACGCCGCTCCCCGACGCGGACGTCGCGACCGGCGGGGGCGCAGCGAGCGCGACCTCGGGAAGCGTGCCCACCGGCGGGAACAGCTTCGCAACCAGTGCCCGAATGCCCGCGACGTCCGGGAGCTGGATCGACCCGCGCACGTCGAAGCCCGGGCGAACGAGGGGGAAGGTCACCACCGCGCGATAGGTCCGGGTCCGATCGATCTGGCGCGCGTCGTCGGCCAGCGGAAGGATCACGCTCCGCGGGATGTTCGTCTCCACCGTCTGCCCGACCGCCTTGAGGAAGCCGATCGGGTCGTTGAGGAAGCCGCCCGCGACGACCGCATCGCGAACCCCCGAGATGATCTCCTGCTGACGCGCCTGGCGCGTGAAGTCGGATTCGCCCGCGGCCTTCCGGACGCGCGCGTAGGCGAGCGCCTGGTCGCCGTCGAGGTGATGCAGGCCGGCGCTGATCGCGAACCCGTTGGTGAACCCGTACTCGTGATAGGTGGGGTCGCAGAAGCTGTGGGCGACATTGACGGTCACGCCGCCCAGGCTGTCGACCAGGGCCACGAAGCCACCCAGGTTCACCTGGGCGTACAGGTGGACGTCGAGGCCGAGGAGCGTTCCCACGGCCGCCATCAGGACGTCGTGCCCGTCCCCGGTCGAGCCGGGGAAGTCGCCCGGGTGGAGCCGCGCGTAGGAGAGGAGCGAGTTGATCTTGCCCGAGTACGTCCCCCCGTTGGGCA
>JARLHH010000275.1 GCA_031292335.1 Candidatus Limnocylindrales bacterium
CGCCTTGGCCATCGCCTCCTGGAGGTTCATGACCGAGCGGATCAGGGCCGGGATCTTCGGCTCGATGTTGTGGCACTGGTCGAGCATGTAGACGACGTCGTTCGCGCAGCGCCGGGCGACCGCGTCGGCGTCGTCGCGCATGGCGCTGACCAGCTCGTGCGCGATCCGGAAGAGCTGGTACGGGTCGATCGAGCCCACCATCAGGTCGTCGTCGCCGTACTTCTTGTCGTTGAGGTCGAAGCCCCCCAGGCGTCCCTCCGCGAGGAGGATCGCCACGATCTGCTCGATGTTGACGCCCATGGCGTGGTGGCCGGTGTCCACGCACACGGTGGCCTGCTCGCCGACCGCGCGGCAGACCGACAGCGCCTGGCCCCAGTCCTGGACATCGGTGGCGTAGAGCGCAGGCTCGTAGAGCTTGTACTCGAGGAAGAGGCGCACGCCCGCCGGCAGGTGCGGGTAGATCTCGCGCAGGCCGTCCACCAGCCGGTGGCGCCGCCAGCGCAGGTCGTCCTGGCCCGGGTAGTTCGTGCCGTCTCCCAGCCAGACCTTCACGACCTTCGAACCGGTCGCCGCCGCGATCTCGCAGCACTCGACGATCGCCCGGACCGCCTTCGCTCGCACCACAGCCGACGGGTGACACAGCGAGCCGAGCATGTAGTCGTGATCCTGGAACGTGTTGCTGTTGATGCCGCCGATCCGGAGGCCGCGCTCCGCGGCATAGGCGGCGAAGGCGGTCCAGTCGTCGACGCGGTCCCAGGGGATGTGGAGCGCAACGGAGCCGGTGATCCCCGTGAACCGGTGGACCGTGGCCGCGTCGTCGATCTTCTCGAACGCGGTCCGGGGCACGCCAGCTTGCGGGAAGATCCCGAAACGGGTGCCGGTGTTGACGAAGCCCCACGACGGGAGCTCCACGCTGAGGCCCGACATCGCCCAGCCGATCCGCTCGATGGCGGGGGCCGTGGACGGGCCGGTGACGGACGCGATCGGGGGCATGGCGGTCTCCTTCGGATCAGGCTGGCGTGATGGCGTCGGCGCCCTGTGGCGCGGGGCGGGCGACCAGGGAAGCGAACCGGGCGCGCGCCTCGGCCCAATCGCCTTCGGGCTCGTAGGAGGTGATGGCGAACGAGCGGGCCACCAGCTGGCGCGCTTCGGCGACCGACGCGAGCTCTCCGGCGGCGATCGCCTGGACGGCGAGGTTGCCGATGGCGGTGGCCTCGACCGGACCGGCGCGGACCGGCAGGCCCGTCGCGCCGGCGGTCAGCCTGCACAGCAGCCGGTGGTTCGACCCACCGCCCACGACGTGGATCGCCCGGACCGGGTGGCCGGAGGCCGCGGCGAGCTCGTCCACGACGATCGCGTAGCGAAGCGCAAGGCTCTCGAGCAGCACCCGCATGAGCGTCCCGGTGTCGCCGGGTTCGCGCTGGCCGGTCTCGCGGCAGAAGGCCCGGACGCGCCCCGGCAGATCGCCTGGGCGCAGGAAGCGCTCGTCGTCCGGATCGATGAACGCCGTGAAGGCGGGGGCAGCCTCGGCGAGCTCGGCCAGCTCCTCGTACGACGGGGCGTCGCCGGACGGCCACAATGCGCGCCTGGCCTCCTGGATCAGCCAGAGCCCCATGACGTTGCGCAGCAGGCGAATCGTGCCCGCCACGCCGCCTTCGTTGGTCAGGTTGGCGGCGAGGGTCACCTCGGAGACAACCGGAGCCGCCACCTCCAGCCCGATCAGGGACCAGGTCCCCGACGAGAGGAACGCGGTCCACCGGTCCGCCAGCGGGGCTCCCACCACGGCGGACGCCGTGTCGTGGGATCCCGGGGCGACCAGCCGCGCACCCGCGAGGCCGGTCGCGGCGGCCACGTCGGGGCGGAGCGGCCCGAGGATGGTGCCCGGCTGGACGATCTCGGGGAGGAACCCGGTGGGGATGCCCAGCCGATCCAGCAGCGGGCGCGCCCAGTCGCGGGTGAACGGGTCCAGCATCTGGCTGGTGCTCGCGTTCGTGTACTCGGCGAACGAGCTCCCGCACAGGAAGTGGGCGAAGAGGTCGCCCATCATGAGCAGCCGGCTCGCCCCGCCGAGCTGCGGGTCGCCGGCGCGTGCCATCGCGAACAGCTGGTACAGCGTGTTGATGGGCATGAACTGGATGCCCGTGGCGGCGTAGATCTCCGCTCGGGGAACCGTCGCGACGGCCTCGTCGACCATGCCCGCGGTGCGTCCGTCGCGGTAGTGGACGGGGTTGCCGAGAAGACGGCCGCGTGCGTCGAGGAGACCGAAGTCGACGCCCCAGGTGTCTACCCCGATGGAGGCAGCCGGGCCGTCCGCAGCCGCCGCCCGGAGGCCCGTGGAGACGTCGCCGAAGAGGCGCAGGAAGTCCCAGTGGAGCGTCCCGTTCAGGGTGACCGGCACGTTCGGGAACCTGCAGACGTCGTGGAGCGCCAGGCGCCCGCCGTCGAACGTGCCGACCACCACGCGGCCGCTCTCCGCGCCCAGGTCGACCGCGACCAGGCGGAGGGGCGACTCAGTCAAGGCGGAACACCTCTTCCAGGCGCCGGTGGAAGCCGGTCGCCGGGTCGGTGCACGGGTCGATCAGCGACGCCATCTCCGCCTGCCAGCGGGCGTTGACGGACGCCGCGTCCATCAGGGCCCGGAAACGATCGAAGTCGTCCACCTCGAACACGCCGAACAGGTCGTCGTCCCGCAGGTAGATCGAATAGTCATGGCAGCCCGCCGCGCGCAGCGCGTCGAGCATCTCCGGCCAGACCGCGGCGTGGCGCCGCCGGTACTCGGCTTCCGCGCCCGGCAGGAGCTTCATGCTGAAGGCGACACGTTCCATGGCAGTCCTCGTGCCGCAGCGTGAGGACCCCGGCGGCTCGTCGCCGCCGGGGTCCTCGGCGCGCTCGGAGCTAGAAGCCGAAGGACGCGACGAACTGGTCGATGTTGTCCTTGTTGAAGACGAACGGCGGGCCGAGGACGACGACGCTGTCCTGACCGATCGTGTAGGGCTGGCCGTTGTTGAGGCTGGGGACCGTGAAGGTCTCGCCGGGGTTGCCCTTGATCGTTCCGTTCACGAGGTCGGCGGCGACCGCATAGGCCAGGTAGCCGAGGTCGGTGACGTTCCAGAGTGCGAACTCCGGCGCTTCGCCGCCCTTGACGTAGTCCTGCATTCCCTTCGGGGTGCCGAGGCCGGTCACGAACACGGAGCCGGTCTTCTTGGCCGCCCGGACGACCTGCGCCGCGGCGACGATGCCGACGGTGGTCGGGGCGATGATGACCTTGAGGTTCGGGTGCGCCTGGAGCAGGCCCTGCGCCTGCGTCGTGCTGATCTGCGGGTCGTCGTTGCCGTAGACGACGCCGTCGAGCACGAGGCCCTTGTACTTGGGATCCTTGAGCGTGGTCTTCATGGCGTCGATCCAGGCGTTCTGGTTCGTCGCCGACTGCGCCGCGGAGAGCACCGCGATCTCGCCGGTGCAGTTGGGAGCTTCGTCGCAGGCCATGTCGGCGAGGCCCTTGCCGATGCCGGCCGTGTCGGCCTGGTTGACGAAGACGTTGTAGGCCCCGACGGCGGGGCTGGAGTCGTAGCCGACGACCTTGATGCCCGCGGCCATGGCGGCCTGGAGGGCCGGGGCGACGGCCGTGGCGTCGTCAGCGGAGATCACGATGGCGCTGACGCCCTGCGTGGTCGCGGTCTGGATGAAGGGGACCTGCTGCGTGGCATCCGCTGCGCTCGGTCCGACCTGCGTCACGGTCCCGCCCAGATCGGTGGCCGCCTTCTGGGCGCCCTTGAAGGCGACGTCGAAGTACGGGTTGTTGATCTGCTTGGGGATGACGACCACGGTAAGGGCGGCCGCCGACGGGGCGGCGGCCGACGGGGCCATGGATGGGGCCATGGACGCCGCCACAGACGGGGCGGCCGACGGGGCTGCCGACGGGGCTGCCATTGACGGGGCTGCGGTCGGCGCAGGCGTGGCCGACGAGCTGCAGGCTCCCGCCACGAGGGCCAGGATGGCCACGCTCGCAGCGAGCCGATGAACGCGATGGATCATGGAACGTTCTCCTCCTCGAGCCTCTATCCAACAACCTCGCCAGGCGCGATCGAGCCGGCCGGCGGGGGCCGGCCTCGGCGAGCTCGATCGGCGAGCAACCTGGTCTGGCGAGCAAGGTAGGGTGCGGTGACCGAGCCGATCAGGAGCAGCCCGACGGCGACCGCCTGGTATTCGCTCGACACGCCCGCGAGGCGCAGCGAACTCTGGAGCACCGACAGCGTGAAGACGGCGATGATGACGCCCGGGATGGTGCCCTTCCCGCCGTTGATGTCGACGCCGCCGAGCAGCACGATGGTCACCACGACCAGCGTCAGCCCGGTCCCGTTGTCGGACCGGGCGCTCGAGAAGCGCGCGGTGAGGATGACGCCGGCAAACGCGGCGATCAGTCCGGACACCAGGAAGAGGGCGGTCTTGAGCCGGCCGACCCGGATTCCGGCGTAGCGCGCCGCGTCCTTGTTCTTGCCGACCGCGAACACCTGCCGGCCGATCCACGTCCCGTGGGCCACCAGCCAGAACACGACCCCGAGGACCGCGAAGACGATGAGCGTCCAGGGGACCGGCGTGCCCGGGATGTTGTCGAATCCAAAGGCCGTAAAGCCTGGCGGGAAGTCGCTGATGGCGTTCGGCCCGAGCACGACGTTGGCCAGGCCGCGGAAGAGGGCCAGCGTCCCGAGCGTGACGACCAGGGACGGCACGCCGACCCGGGCCACGAGCAGTCCGTTGAGCAGCCCACCCAGCGCTCCAACCACGAGCACCACCGGGATGCCGACCTGGAGAGGGATCCCGACCGACCAGAGCCAGCCGAGGATGGCCCCCGACAGTCCGATCATCGACTCGACCGACAGGTCGATCTCGCCGGTGATGATGATCAGGGTCATGGGCAGGGCGACGATCGCGACTTCCATCTCCGCGCTGACGAGGTTCGAGAAGTTGGAGCCCGTCAGGAAGAACTTCGAAAGGCGGGCGCCCTCGACGACGAGGAGCGCGAGGATGAGGAGCAGCAGGGACTCCCAGCGCAGGAGCGCGGGGATGCGCTGGAGCGCCGAGCGCCGCTCGCCGACCGGCTGGGCGCCGCCACCGGGCGTCGCGCCGGGATCAGTGGCCCCGGAATCGGTGGCGAAGCCGGGCAGGCCGGTCATCGGAGCGCGCGCTCCGCGGCGACCCGTCGCTCCCGCCGCGCGATGATCGCGTCGGCGCTGACGGCGACAAGGATCACCGCACCGTAGATCACCTGGAGCAGCTCCTGGGGCATCTGGAGCAAGAGGAGCGCGTTGTTGATCAGGCCCAGGAACAGCGCGCCCAGGGCAGCGCCGACGACCGTGCCGGATCCGCCGGCGATCGTGACCCCGCCGACCACCACCGCGGCGATGATCTGGAGCGCGACGCCGGAGGCCGAGGTCGCGTAGATCGTCCCGAACTCGATGCCCCAGAGAACGCCGGCCACGCCGGCCAGCAGGCCCGCGCCCGCGAACGCGCCGAAGATGACGAGGCGCGACCGGATGCCGATGATCGTGGCGGCCTCCGCGTTGCTGCCCACCGCGTAGAGCTGCCGCCCGAAGGGCGTCAGGCGCAGGATCAGCGCCACGACGACCACGACCACGACGGCGAGGATCACGAAGAGCGGCACTCCGAAGAACGCCTGGCTCGCCGCGTTCGAGTATCCGGCCGGCAGGTCCGCCAGGTTCACCTCGTGCCCGCCGGCCACGAAGAAGTCGAGCCCGCGGAAGATGCTCAGCGTGCCGAGCGTGGCCACCAGCGAGGGGACCCGGAGCAGCGTGATGATCAGGCCGTTGGCCATCCCGAGCGCGAGCCCGAGGCCGACTCCGACCAGCCACGCCGCCGGAATCGGCAGCGCCTTCTGGCGCAGGACGTCGGCGACCACGAAGGCAACGAGGCCGATGGTCGACTCGACCGACAGGTCCACGTTCTTGGTGATGATGACCATGGCTTCACCGACCGCCGCGATCGCGATGATCGCGGCGAGCGTGGTCACCTGGCTCATGTTCGAGAGCGACATGAAGTGCGGCGCCTGGAACGCCACCACGAGGCAGAGCAGGACCATGACGCCGGAGAGAGTCAGCTCGCGCGAGCGCCCCACCGCGCTGGCGGCGCGGGCAGCGACGCCGCGCCCGGCCGGACGGGCGACAAGCTCAGCGGACATCGGACGCCTCGCTCGAGGCTGGTGGGGAGGCGATCTGGGCGAACGCCAACCCCGTCGGCAGCGGGGCGTCCGGCGGCTCGACCTGGCCCGTGGCAGCGAACATGATCCGCTCCTCGGTCGCGTCCCCGCGGGCGATCTCGGCGGTCACCCGGCCCTCGTGGAGGACGAGGATCCGGTCGCTCATCGCCAGGATCTCCGGCAGCTCGCTGGAGATCAGGATGATGCCCAGGCCGGACGCCGCGAGGTCCGACATGATCCGGTGGACCTCGACCTTCGCGCCGATGTCCACGCCCCGGGTCGGCTCGTCGAGGATCAGGACGCGGGGCCTGGTGGCAAGCCACTTGGCGATGACCACCTTCTGCTGGTTGCCGCCCGAGAGCGCCTGCACAAGCTGGTCGACACCCGTCGTGCGGACCCGGAGCTGGTCCGTGTAGCTCCGCGCGAGCGTGCGTTCGGTCGAGCGGCGCACGAACAGCCGGGGGAAGAGCCGCGGCAGGATGGGCAGCGTGACGTTGTCCGCGATCGAGAAGTCCATGATGAGGCCGTCCTGGTGGCGATCCTCGGGGACGTAGGCGATCCCGGCCCCGAGCGCGGTGGACGGCGTCGCGAAGTGGACCGGCCGGCCGTCGAGGCAGATCTCGCCTGCCGTGGGCTGGGCGATGCCGAAGAGGACGCGGGCGATCTCCGTGCGCCCGGCGCCGACCAGGCCGGACAGGCCAAGGATCTCGCCCGCGCGGACCGTGAAGCTGACGTCGCGGAACTCGCCTGCCCTGGTCAGCCCCCGCACTTCGAGCAGGACGTCGCCGATGGCGGCCTGTCCCTTGGGGAAGAGCGTCACCGCCCGGCCGACCATGTGGCGGATCAGGTCGGACGGGGTCAGGTCACGGGTGACGGCGGTGATCACGTGGCGACCGTCCCGGAAGACCGTGGCCCGGTCACTGAGCGCGAAGACCTCGTCGAGCCGATGGCTGACGAAGAGGATGGCCACGCCGCTGTCCCGCGTGCGGCGGACGATCGTGAAGAGGCGCTCCACCTCGTGGGCCGAAAGCGACGCTGTCGGCTCGTCGAGGATCAGGACGCGCGCATCCATGGACAGCGCCTTGGCGATCTCGATCAGCTGCTGGTCGGCCATCGACAGGCCCCGGACCGGGGCGCTGACGTCGAGCCGGACGTCCAGCTGCGCGAAGAGCGCGGCGGCTGCGCGCCGCATCTCGCGCCACGAGATCGCTCCCAGGCGGCCTCTCGGCGGGCTCGCCAGGAAGACGTTCTCGGCGACCGAGAGGTCCGGGAACAGCCGCGGCTCCTGGTGCACGACGGCGACGCGGTGAGCCCGGGCGGACATCGGATCGGTGATCTGGGTCGGGGTTCCGTCGAGGAGGATGGTGCCGGCATCCGGAACGTGCACGCCGGCCAGGATCTTGACCAGCGTGCTCTTGCCGGCGCCGTTCTCGCCCACCAGGGCGTGGATCTCGCCGGCCCGCAGGTCCATGGACACGTCACTGAGCGCGGCGGTCGGCCCGAACCGCTTCGAAACCCCTCGCAGCTCGACCCTTGGCGGCGCGGACTCGGTTCCGGGTTCCCCGCTCGCGGCGCCTGGCGCAGGCAAGAGGGTCACGACGCCCCTTCTTCCCCGGGGTCGACACCATCGGCAGCGCCGGGCTGCCCGGCCTCGACGACCTGGATCCCCGCGTCGCGGAGCGCGGCGACCATCGCCGCGGGTGCGCCGCTGTCGGTGAACACGCCGGCCAGGCGGTCCGTGCGGCAGAAGGTGGCCAGGGCCAGGCGACCCCACTTCGTGTGATCCACGACGGCGTAGACCTCGCGGGCCGCGTTGACCATCGACCGCTTGATCTGGGCCTCCTCCTCCATCGCGTCGGAGAGGCCCGCCTCGATGGAGAACCCGGCCGCGCCGAGGAACGCCTTCTGGACGTTCACCCGGCGGAAGAAGCCATCGCCGAGCGGCCCGACGACCGAGAGGGCTTCCCACCGGACGCGGCCGCCGAGCATCAGGACGGTGATTCCGGGATGGCCGGCCAGCTCCGAGGCGAGCCGGATGCTGTTGGTGACCACGGTCAACCCGTGCCAGGCCGCCTGGCGGGCCTTGAGGTGACGAGCGACGTGCAGGGCGGTGGTGCTGGCATCGAGAACGATGCTCTCGCCATCGCTCACCTGGGCCGCTGCCGCCGCCCCGATGCCGACCTTCTCCCTGCGCTGCAGTCGCTCCCGAATGTCGAACGCAAGCTCCGGTCGGCTCTCGCCCAGGGCGATCGCGCCGCCGTGCGTGCGGATGACCAGGCGCCTGTCTTCCAGGGCCAGCAAGTCCTTGCGGATCGTGACCGCCGAGACACCGAACGTCCCGGCGAGCTCGGTCACCCGGGCCCGCCCCGCTTCCGCCACGAGCCGCGCGATCTGCTGCTGGCGTTCGCGCGCGAAGACGCTGTCGGGAAGGTTGCCTGCCCTCGCGGTCACGGGATCTCTCCGGCTCCGAAACAGACTTCGGTTGGTTGCGATTGCGAACACTTTGCATCGGGCTGTGACGAAAGTCAAGCCGATGTGGTGGTTTGCGGCACCCGCGGCCGGGCGGGACGCGCCCACGTGTTGACACGCTCGACGCGCCTGACTAGGATCAACAAGCCTTTATATAAACGGGCGTTGAAGCACGAGCTGCGGCCGCCGGACGGGCCGCGACCCAACCAAGGAGCCTTCCCCTGTCCCCTTCGCCGGCCCGGATCCGCGGGACCCTCGCCTCGATCGTCGACCAGCCGGACGACCTCCGCGAGCTGCGCGCGTTCCACCGAGCGCTCGCGGACGTGAACCGGCTCCGGATCGTCCGGCGGCTGGCCGAGACCCCGTCCACGGTGACCGAGCTGATCGACCACGTGGGGCTTTCCCAGCCGCTCGTGAGCCATCATCTCAAGCGCCTGCGCGATGCCGGGCTCGTCGTGACCCGGCGGGCCGGGCGCGAGACGATCTGCTCCCTCCGTCCGGGCGCCTTCGACGAGGTGGCGGCCCGCGAGCGGGACGTGCTCGGCTACGCTCCGCCGATCGTGGGCTGAGGACGCGGCGTGGTGATATCCAACGAGGCGCGCGGCAGGGTCAAGAAGCTCGGAGAGCCGGTGGCGCTCGCCCTGGGCAGGCTGGGCCTGACGCCGAACGGCCTGACCATCATCGGCTTCGGGATCACCGCGGTCGGGGCCGTCCTGCTGGCCGGCCAGCTCTGGCTGGCCGGTGGAATCGTCGTCTTCTCCGGCGGCGTCTTCGACATGTTCGATGGCACGCTCGCCCGGGCGACGGGTCGCGTCAGCCGTTTCGGGGCGTTCATGGACAGCGTCTTCGACCGGTGGGGTGAAGCGCTCGTCTATGTCGGGCTCATCGCCGGCCTGCACGCCGGCGGCTGGGCGAACGGCCCCACGTTCGCCGGCGCCGCGATGGCCGGCGCCTTCCTGGTCAGCTACGTCCGGGCAAAGGCCGAAGGCCTCGGCTTCTCGCCCGGCGCCGGCATGGCAGCCGTCGGGATCATGCCCCGGGAGGTCCGGCTCGTGATCCTGTGCGGCGGGCTCGTCCTGGGTTCGGTGCTGGGCGTGAACCCGGGCGGCCTCGGAAACGGCGGCGGCGCGGCCGCTCCCACCGGCATCCTCGTCATCGAGGGCGCGCTCGCGATCATCGCGCTCGGCGCCGCCTTCACGATCGTCCAGCGTGTCCTGCACGTTCGCGCGCAGGCATCCAGGGAGGTCTCCGAGCGCCCCAGCTGAGCACCGACCGCCCCACCTATCGACCCGTCACCCCAACCGCAGGAGGCACCACGCGACCAATGGCCAAGAACGACTCGAAGCACGGGAGCACGAACGGCGTGAGCAACAACGGAACCGCCACCAACCCGACCGGCACCTGGGCCGGAGCCAAGCGCAAGGACGGCAAGATCCGCGTCGCGATCGTCGGCGTGGGCAACTGTGCGAGCAGCCTGATCCAGGGCCGTTACTACTACGAGAACGCCAAGGAAAGCGACTTCGTCCCCGGGCTCATGCACGTGAGCCTTGGCGGGTACCACGTCCGCGACATCGAGTTCGTGGCGGCGTTCGACATCAACAAGACGAAGGTCGGCAAGGATCTTTCCGAGGCGATCTACGCCTACCCGAACAACACGATCGTCTTCCAGCAGGTCCCTCACACCGGGGTCACCGTGGACCGCGGC
>JARLHH010000004.1 GCA_031292335.1 Candidatus Limnocylindrales bacterium
CCGGTCAAACCCGCCTGGAGTAGGAGCGCAGGGCGAGCGGAATGAAGATCGCGGCGATCACAGCGCACCCGACGAGTGCCCATCCGACCTGGGCAGTGACGACGCCGTCGTTCATCAGGTCACGCAATGCCGAGACGACATGCGAGACAGGGTTGACCGACGTCAGCGTCTGGAGCCATCCCGGGAGAGTGCTGACTGGAACGAATGCATTGGATAGGAACGCCAAGGGGAACATGATCAGCATGGACAGGCCCTGGACGGCGCCGGCGGTCTTGGTGATGGTCCCGATCCACATGAAGATCCAGGCGACGGACCAGCCCGTGACGACGGCCAGTGCCAAACCGGCGGCCACGCCGGGCACGCCACCGCCGGGGCGGTAGCCCATGAGCACGCCCACGGTCAGGGCAACGCTGGTCGCAATCGCGTAGCGGGCGAGGTCGGCCAACATCGGTCCGGCGAGCGGGGCGATCCGCGCGATGGGCAGCGACCTGAAGCGGTCGAACACACCCTTGTCCATGTCCTCGCGGAGTTGGACGCCGGCGGCTACGCACGAGGTGATGGTGGTCATGGCGATGATGCCGGGAATGAGGATCGGCAGGTAGCTCGCCTGGCTGCCGGAGATGGCGCCGGCGAACATGAACCCGAACATCAGGGTGAACAGCACGGGCATCGCGGTGACGTCGACGAGCTGCTCGGGGTTTCGGCGCATCTTGATGAGGGCTCGCCATGCCAGCGTCGTGATCTGCGTGAGCGCGGCGCGAATGGGTACCGACGCCTGGACGCCGCGCTCGGACGGTTGCGATGTGGCCCGGATCGGGCTCGTGATGGTTGCGGTCATGCGTCGCTCTCTCAGCTGGCGGGGACGGGGGATTCACTCGGGTGGCCTGTGAGGGCCATGAAGACGTCGTCAAGGCTCGGTTGTTCGACGGTGGCGTTGGTGATGTCGAGGCCGTGGTCGCGGAGCGCGATGAGGACGTCGGCAGCCTGGTTCGCGTCGCTCAACGTGACGCTGAATCCCGAGCCGGTCGCGGCACGGATCGGTGTGTCGCGGGTCAGCTCCGCAGCGAGCTCGACCGCCTTCGCCGTGTCGGCGCCCTCGACCAGCGCGACGTGGAGGCTCGACGTGCCGATCCTGGCCTTGAGCTCGGTGGGGGTGCCCTCGGCGACCTTCCGGCCGTGATCGATCACGATGATCCGGCTCGCCAGTGCGTCGGCTTCGTCGAGGTACTGGGTGGTCAACAAGATCGTGGAACCCTCGGCGACCAGGTCGCGGATCGTGTCCCACATCTGGCCGCGCGTGCGGGGGTCGAGCCCGGTCGTGGGCTCGTCGAGGAAGATCAGCGCGGGCCTGGTGATCAGGCTGGCCGCGAGATCGAGGCGGCGGCGCATGCCGCCGGAGAACTGCGAGATCGGTCGGTCGGCCGCCTCGGTCAGGTCGAACTTCGCGAGCAGATGGTCGGCGGTCCCGTGAGCCTTCTTCGAGGACAGCCCCTGAAGGCGGCCGAACATCCAGAGGTTCTCGCGGCCCGTCAGGTTCTCGTCGACCGACGCGAACTGGCCAGTGACGCCGATCAGCTGCCGCACCGCGTGGCCCTCACTTCGCACGTCGTGGCCGAAGATGCTCGCCTCGCCGCTGTCGATCGGCAGCAGCGTCGCCAGCATGTTGAGCATCGTGGTCTTGCCGGCTCCGTTGGGGCCGAGCACCCCGACGATCTCACCTTCCATGACGGTGAGGTCGATATCGTCCACGGCGCGGTTCGTGCCGAACGTCTTGGTCAGGCCGCGTGCCTCGACAGCAGGGGTGACCGATGGGGGGCGAGAGCCGGCCGCGTTCACCGGCCGTCGTCGCTGGATGGATCGGGAGCCGTGGCGCTCGGCGAGGTGGTCTCCGCGCGGTCGTCCTCGGCCAGGAGCCGATAGAGCGAGCGGCGAGCCTCGGTGAGGATCGCCCCGGCGCGAGCCACGGTTGCCGCGCTGCCGACATGGGAGACCTGCCACACCGCGGCACCGACCTGGGAGAACAGGTCGCGCAGGTCAGCCGCCTCCGACGAGCCGGGCATATCCCAGGGCGCGCGCTCCGTGGAGGAGCGTGCCGCGAGGGCCGTGCCGTCCTCGGTCAGGACGTACACCTTGCGTCCGTCGCGCAGCTCGCCCGTGACGAGGCCCTCGTCCTCGAGCTGCTGCAGCGTCGGGTAGACGGAGCCTGCGCTCACGCGCCACATGCCGCCGCTCCGCTCGTTGAGCAGCTTGATGACCTGGTAGCCGTGCATGGGCTCCTCGACCAGGAGCGCGAGGATCGCGGTCCGGACGTCGCCGCGGCGAACCATCGGTCCCCGGGCCATCATTCGGTCGAACCCGGGTCCGCCGGGGCCCCTGCCCCCGAAGCCCCGGCCCAGGAAGTCCCGGCCCAGGAAGTCGCGGGCCCCACCCGGCCCACCGCGGCGGGCGTGACCGCGATCGAAGCCTGGGCCGGACTGTGGGCCGCGAACCTGGTCGCCGCCGGCCTCGCCGCGGGCGTTGCGACCCCGCGACTGGTTGTCATGGAACATCACGTTCCCCTTCTGCTTGTGCCGCGCTATGTGTGCGCCCCATCACGATATATCGCGCTAGCGCGTGGTGTCAAGGGGTGCAGGGGGCGCCCTGGGTGGATCCTGGTGATGCGACGCCCGCGCCGGAGACGTCCGGGACCCCCGGTGGCAGGACCCGACCTGGGACCTATCGTGGCGGATGGAGTCGCATCAGGGCACGAACAGTCGTCATGTTCGTGCGAGAAGTGGGGTGGCCTACGGGGCTTGAACCCGCAACCTTCGGAGCCACAATCCGATGCTCTACCGATTGAGCTAAGGCCACCGCGGTCGCCGCGCGTGGCACGGCCGTGGGCCGGCGCGCGGAACCCGCGGAGTATACGCGAGTCGCCGGTCTCGGAGCGCCCGGCAGGCTCTCGCCGGCGATCGTGAGCGGACCTGGCAGCCGAGATGCCGTCCCTCCGGGTGCCGGGGCGGCACCTCCGCGTCAGCCCGGGATGGGCCCGAGCTCCTCCGCGTCGTAGGTCCAGCCGTCGATGTCGGGCGGGTCGTAGCCGAGAATCGTCAGGACGTGGCGCACCTGCGCGCGGTGCTCGCAGCCGTGATCGAGCGCCTGGATGAAGAACGTGATCGCGCGGATCGTTGCCGGCTCGCCCCGCCGGCTTGCCGTGACGACAGAATCGGGGGCCATGACCCCGGCGAGCTCGATGAGCGCGCCCGCCGACGCCGCCGCTCGCCGCCGCAGGACGCGGACGGAGGGCGCCAGCGCCTCCGGCGGCACCGGCCGGTCAGTGCCGCCGGCCGAATCCGGTCCCGGGGCGGTCTCGCCACGCAGGCCCCGCACGTACCGCTCTTCGGCCTCGACGAGGTGGCGCAGCGTGGCGCCCAGGCCCCCGAACGTTCCCTGGACGACGAACTCCAGCTGGTCCGCGGGAAGTCCCTCGCAGGCGGCGAAGAGGCGATCCGATGCCCACGCATGGTGGCGGAAGAGCGCGACGAATCCTGCATCCATGCGGCGAAGGATACTCACCCCCGGTGCGCGTGAAGAGGTCGGGCGGACCGCGGCCCTTCGCGCCCGACCGGGTGCTCGGCCTCATTCGCCCGGCGGTCCGGAGGCTTCGCCCACCCGCCCGTCCGGGAACTCGGCGTCCTGGCAGGACTACCGCCGTGCCCGGGCGGGACCATCGCACCGCTGACCCACTGCAGCCGCCGGCATACGGTTGCTTCACGCGATGCGAACCAACGTCCTCCCCAGGCCTGCCGCCCCTGCCCACCTCGCGCTCATGCTCGCCATCGCGCTCGTCGCGACGAGCGCCGGCCTCCTGGCCCTGCCCGGACGCGCCCTCGGCTGGAGCGACAACTCGTTCTCCGCCACGGCCGAGCAGCAGCTCTTCACGTTGACCAACCAGGCCCGCGCCAGCGCCGGCCTCCCGACCCTGGGCTGGGACGCGACCCTCGCCGGGATCGCCCGCTGGCGTTCCCAGGACATGGCGACGCGCGACTACTTCAGCCACAACATCCCGCCCAGCGGCGAGATGGTCTTCGACGTGATGGACCAGCAGGGCTACTGCTACCAGCTGGCCGGGGAGAACATCGGCTGGAACAACTACCCGGACGACCAGGCCACGGACGTCGTGCAGAACGACTTCATGAACTCGCCAGGGCACCGCCAGAACATCATGGGGCCCGCCTGGAATGTCGCCGGGATCGGCGCCTACAAGCTTGCCGACGGGCGGAAGTTCTACACGGTCCTGTTCGCCAACACGAAGGGCTGCGGGTCCGCTCCTACCCCGACCGCGAAGCCGACGCCCAAGCCGACGCCGACACCCACGGCGACGCCGACGCCGGCAGCGTCCCCTGCTCGGACCGCGAAGCCGGCTTCCAGGCCGACCCCCACCCCGACCGCGAGGCCGACCCCGGCCGCGACGCCCACCCGGACCCCCGCGCGAACCGCGGCTCCGACACCCACGCCGACACCCACGCCGACACCCACGCCGACACCTACGCCAGCGCCGGCCGCGACGCCCACGCCGACGCCCAGCCCGGTGGGCGCCGAGATGCTGCCCGAAGGCGTGTCGCTGCGGGTCCTCGACCCCGTTCCGGCGCCTGGCCAGGCGGGTGGCCTGCTGCAGAGCCTGCTCGCCCTGATCTTCGGCTCCTGAACCGGGCCAGTCGGCGTCCCTGTCAGAAGGCCGGCTCCGCTACACTCGGCGCCATGACAACCAGCCCCCGCCCCGCGGCGGCGTGCCGCTGATGTCGCCGATCCTCGAAGCGCGCGAGGTCACCAAGCGCTACCGGCTCGGTGCCGGCGACGTCGAGGCCGTGCGCGGCGTCTCGCTGGCGGTGGAACCCGGCGAGCTCGTGGCGTTCATGGGACCGTCGGGTTCCGGCAAGAGCACGCTGCTCCACCTGCTGGGCGGGCTGGACCAGCCGACCTCCGGCGATGTCGTGCTCGACGGTGCGCTCATCAGCCGCCTGTCGGACGATGCGGCGACGAAGCTTCGCCGCGAGAAGACGGGCTTCGTCTTCCAGTTCTTCAACCTCCTCCCGCTCCTGAGCGTCTGGGAGAACGTGGCGCTCCCCTTCACGATCGCCGGCGAGGACGCCCGCCACGGCGATCAGGCCGCCGCGATCCGCGCTGCGCTTGCGTCGGTCGACCTGGCGGGCAAGGAGCGCAACCGGCCCGACCAGCTCTCGGCAGGCGAACAGCAGCGCGTGGCGCTCGCGCGCGCGCTCGTCCGGCGGCCCGCGCTCCTCCTCGCGGACGAGCCGACCGGGAACCTGGACTTCGCCACCGGGACGGAGATCCTGGACCGCCTCTGGCGCTCGTGCCACGAGGGAGGCCAGACGGTGGTTCTCGTCACGCACGACGCGAAGGCGGCGGCCTACGCGGACCGGGTCTTCGTCCTGCACGACGGGTCGATCCGCGACGAGATCCAGCTGGGCCGTCGCGAGGACCACGGAGCCGCTCCGCTGATCGCCCGGCTCGCCAGCCTGGGTCTCTAGGCGCGTGCGCGCGCTCAACGCGCTCGCCCGGCGAACGCTGGTCGCGCGGCCGCTGCGCAGCGTCCTCACGATCGTCGGGATCGCCCTGGGTGTCGGGGTGCTGGTCGCGGCCCTCGTCCTGAACGCGGGCCTCGACGCGGCCGCGGAGCAGAGCGCCCACGACCAGCTGGGCCGCGCCGACCTTCGGGTCGCGGCCTTCCTCGAGAGCGGCCTCTCGCCGGCATCCGTGACGGCCATGACCACCACGCCGGGCGTCGCGGTGGTGGCGCCCGAGCTGGATCAGCGGACGTATCCGGCCCCGAATCCCCTGGCCGGGTCCGGCCTGCCCGTTCCCGTGACCGTGGTCGGGGTGGACCCGGAGCCGGACGCCGCCCTCCACGACCGGCCACTCGCCGGCGGTTCGCCGCTGCCCGCGGACGGAGGCAACGTCGCCCTGGTCTCGGATGCGCTCGCCCGGGCGAACGGGCTCGTCGTGGGCGGCACGATCACGCTCAACGGGTCCGCGGAATCGGGCCCCCGGACGTTCCGGGTATCCGGGATCCTCGCTCCGGTTCCCGACGACCCGGACCCGGCCGGCCGCAGCATCGTCGTGCCGCTCCAGGCCGCCCAGGCGCTGTTCAGCACGGACGCCGTCGATCTCGTGGACCTCGGCCTGGCCCGGGGAACCAGTGTCACCTCCGTGACGGCGGAGCTGGAGCGCCGGCTCTCCGTGGAGCCGTACACCCTGACGACGCCGGACGAGCTGGTCGCCCGGCTGCGGGCAGCCACCGCGGACTTCCGCATCACGATCGCGCTCGTGGCGGCCCTCGCGCTCTTCGGGGGAGCGTTCCTCATCTTCAACACGCTGGCGATGACGGTCGCGGAACGCGCCCGCGACGTGGGGCTCCTGCGCGCCGCGGGCATGACGCGGCGCCAGGTGACGCTGCTCGTGCTGATCTCCGCGGTGCATCTCGGCGTGGCGGGGGTCGCCCTGGGGCTGGCGGCCGGCGTCGGGCTCGCCGCTGCCGTCACGGCGTTGGGGTCGCCCGGAGGGGGTGCGCTGGCGCTGCGGGAGCTCGTGATCCCGCCCGGGGGGCTGGTCCTGGGTGCGCTGCTGGGCTTCGGCGTGACGGTCGCCGCCGCGCTGGAGCCTGCCCTGCGCGCGGCCCGGATCTCGCCGGTGGAGGCGCTCACCGCCCGGCTGGACCAGACGACGGTCCTGCGTGCCCGGATCCGCTGGCTGTCGCTCGTGTTCGCCGTCGTCGGTGTCGCCGGGATCGCGCTCTGGCCCAGCACCGCCAGCGGGAGCACCGGGATCCTGCGGCCGCTCGGCGTGTTCGCGCTCATGCTCGGCGTGGCGCTGGCCAGCCCCTTCCTCGTCGGCCCGCTGGGCGCGCTGGTCGGGGCCGTCACGCGGCCGTTCCTGCCCACGGAGGAGCGCCTGAATCGCAGCGCGCTCACGCGTGACCGGAGCCGGACCGCGCTGACGGTCGGCGGCCTTGCCGTGGCGCTCGCGGTCCTGGTGGCGCTGGGCGGGGTCGCCGCGACGACCCGGCAGGCCGCCATTGCCTGGCTGACCGACGTGGTCCCGGGCGACGCATTGCTCACGGCGGTCCGTCCGGACGCCCTCGACGAGCCGCAGCTGGCCGACCTCGCCGCCGGGCCGGGCGTGGCGCGGCTCAGCCCGATCGGGATGTTCGCGGTTGCCGTGGGCGGCCTGCGGCTGGACGCCGCCGCCGTGGTGGGCGCGGACCTGCTTGCCGACGGCCGCCTGCCGCTCGCGGCGGGCGACCGCGCGACGGCCCTGCCCGCGCTCGACGCGGGCGGCTCGGTGATCCTGCCCGCCTCCATCTCGGATCGACTGGGCATCCCGCTGGGGGGGTTGCTCCAGGTGCTGGCCGGTCGCCAGACGGTCGCGCTCCGCGTCGTCGGGATCGCCTCCCGCACGATCCCTGGGACCTCGGGCGAATCGGTGCTGGTCGGCTGGTCCGACGCGACCCAGCGCCTGGGCGCGCTCGGCGCGCAGTACTTCGCCGTGCGCTACGTGCCCGGTCAGGCGGCGGCCGCGGCAGCCGCCCTCGAGCCGCTCGCGCGCGCGGACGCGCTGGAGCTGGCGCCCCTGCAGGCGGTCGAGGGGAGCATCGGGGCGTCCGTGGATCGCCTCTTCGCGCTGCTGACCGCCCTGGCCCTGGTCGCCTTGATCGTCGCCGGGCTGGGGATCGTCAACACGCTCTCGATGAACGTGCTTGAGCGCGTCCGCGAGCTGGGGTTCCTGCGGGCCGCCGGCCTGACCAGGCGCCAGGCGCGCCGGCTGGTGATGCTGGAGGCGGCCGTCCTCGGGGCGGTCGGCGCGATCATCGGGGTCGTCGCGGGGGTGGTCGCGGGCGTCATCCTGGCCGCGCTCGGGCCTGGTATCGGCGTCGCGTACGATCCCGGCTGGTGGACCATCGCCCTTGCCCTGGTCGGCGGCGTGGGGCTCGCGGTCGTCGCCTCGGCCTGGCCGGCTCACCTCGCCGCCAGGATCGAGATGGTTCGCGCCCTGGCGCACGAGTAGGAGTCCGGCGGGCGGGTCTCGCCTCCAGCCGTCCCGGGGCTGTGCCCCGGTGCCCCCGGTACCTCCCCGGTACCGGGAAGCGCGCGGCCCTCTGCTAGACTCGGCCCAATCGGTCGTCCCGGCCGATGCGTGGAGGGGCAGATGACACTCGCGGCCCCCCGCCTCAACCGGCTGCCGGCGGGTGAGCGCGGGATCACGATCGGGGACTTTCTCGTCCCGATCGCGGTCGGCGAGCGGATCAGCGAACGGGCCCGTCACATCGCCCTGATCGTGATCGGCGCCGTCCTCATCGCGCTCACCGCCAACATCGCGATCGTCCTCCATGGCCAGACGTTCACGTTGCCGGGCGACGTTCGGGTCACGCTGCCCGTCTCGCCGGTTCCGATCACGGCCCAGACGTTCGCCGTGCTGCTCGTCGGGGGTGCGCTGGGCTTCCGGCGCGGGCTCATGGCGGCGGGGCTGTACCTGGTGCTGGGGCTGGCTCTCCCGGTCTATGCGGGGGGAGCCTCCGGCCTCCACACGCTCATCGGACGGGATGCCGGCCATTGGGTCCTGGGCGCCACGGGAGGCTACCTGCTGGGCTTCGTGCTGGCCGCGGCGATCGTGGGCCGTCTGGCCGAGCTGGGCTGGGACCGCCACGTCGGGGGCGCCGTGGTCGCGATGCTGCTCGGCAACGTCGTGATCTACCTCGTGGGGGTGCCCTGGCTGATGGTCGCCGCGGGCTTCGACCTGACGACCGGCCTGGCCAAGGGCGTGTACCCGTTCCTGGTGGGCGACATTCTCAAGCTGGCCCTCGCGGGGATCATCTTCCCGGCGGCCTGGTGGCTGGTAGGTCGCGGAGACGGCGCGCGCTGACGGCGCGAGCCCTCGGCGCAACGGCCGCCGCCGGGCAGGGTAACCGGCGGGTCCCGGCCGGGTGGGTCCCGACCGGTCGGACCGCGGCGGCGCGTCCGCGTCGCGACCCGTACCATTGGCCGAAGTGACCATCCCGGACCCGCGCGCCGTCCTTGCCCTGGATCTCGGGACGTCCGCCGCCAAGGCCGGCGTCGTCTCCCTCGACGGGAGGCTGCGCGGCGACGCCCGGGCGCCGTATCCGCTGCTGCTCGACGGCGAGCCGGGACGCGCGGAGCAGGACCCCGACGAATGGTGGAGCGCGCTCTGCCAGGCGGCCGCGATCGCGCTGGCACAGGCAGCCGCCGAGGGCCCCCTGCTGCCGGTCGCGGTCTGCTGCGTCGGGCAGGGGCCGACCCTGGTGCCGACCGGCGCGGATGGACACGCCGTCGGGCCGGCGGTCACCTGGCTCGACCGGCGATCCGGCGCCGAGACCGAAGAGGTCGCGGCGGCCCTGGGGCGCCACGGCTGGAGCGTGACGCTGCTCGGGTCGGCGCGCCGGCTCGCGTCCGCATCCCCGGGGGTCGCCGCGCGGGCGGCCTGGTTCCTGTCGGCATGGGATCACATCGGGCTCAGGCTCACTGGGGTGGCCGCGGCGGCGCTGCACGATCCGGCCGACACCGTCTCGGAGGACGACGCTCGTCAGGCGGGACTTGACGCACGGAGCGCCCCGCCGGGCGTGCACGCGGGTTCCGTGCTGGGCGGGCTGCTGCCCGGCCCGGCCGCCGAGCTCGGCCTGCCCGCCGGGCTGCTCGTGGTGGCCGGGGTCAACGACGCGATCGCCACGTTTCTCGGGGCGGGGCTCACCGCCGCCGGCCAGGCCATCGACACGGGTGGGACCTCGGGCGGATTCGGGCTCTACGTGGCGACGCCGCTCTCGGTGCCGTCCCTCTGGACCGGCGCCGCGCCGCTGCCGGGCCTGTGGTACGTCGGGGGCGCCATGGCCGGCACGGGCAAGGCCCTCGAGTGGTTCGTGGCCGACGCGCTGGGCGGGGTCGTGCCGCTGGCGACGCTGCTCGCCGAGGCCGCACCGGTCCCAGCCGGGTCCGGCGGCCTCGTGTTCCTCCCGTATCTTGCGGGCGAGCGCTGGCCGCTCCACGACCCGTCGGCTCGCGGCGCGTTCGTGGGCCTGACCCTCCAGATGGGCCGGGGGCACCTCGCCCGCGCCGTCCTCGAAGCGGCCGCGTTCGCGATTCGCCACGTGGCCAGGCCCGTGGTCGATGCCGGCCTCCCGTTCAGGGAGCTCCGGGTCACCGGTGGGACGGCCGCGAGCCGGCTCTGGAACGGCATCAAGGCCGACGTGCTGGAGGTGGAGGTTGCCGTCCCCCAGGTCACGGAGGGATCGCTCGTCGGCGCCGCGATCCTGGCGGCCGTGGGCGTGGGCGCCCATCGGGACCTGCCCGCCGGCATCGACGCGATGGTCCGGGTCGCCGAACGGATCACGCCGAACCCCGACGCGGTCGCCGCGTACGACCAGGTCTTCGGCGTGTACGAGGAGCTCCATGCCCGCCTGGCGCCGGCGAACGAGGCGCTCGGCCGGCTGGATCCGCAGGGGTTCGCGGGTCTGCCCCGCGGAGCAGCCGCGCGGCCGGGCGGCGGGCGCTAGGCCCCGGCCGCCGGAGCTCTTCCGCGACCCCGGTCCGCGGGCGACGTTCCGCCTCTCCGTTCCGCGGCGCCGTGTCGTGGCCGGGACGCGAGTATCCTTCGGGCTGGCCGCAGGTCGCACCGCCCCATCCCGCGTGGGCCGCGGCCACACACGCTGACCCGCCCTTGTCGCCCCGGAGGAACTTCGTGCCCGTCCGCAACCCGCGCTCCGCCCGCCTGGTCGCGCTCGCCGCGATCGTCGCCCTTGCCGTCGCCGCCTGCGCGACGGGCGACACCGCGTCCCCGTCCCCAACGCCGACCCTGGGCCCGACCACCCCGCCGTCGGCCAACCCATACACCGGCGCGACGGCCGGGAGCGGCGCGAACGTCAAGCTGGGCTACCTCTCGTACGGGGACATCGTGCCGTACGTGAAGGCGATCAGCGATGACATCCGGGCCCAGGCGGCGACGGCAGGGGTCGACCTCGTCACGTGCGATGCCAACGTCGACCCGTCCAAGGTCGACGATTGCATGAAGCAGCTGACCGGGGCGGGCATCAAGGGCCTGATCCTGTTCCAGGGTTCCCTCAAGCTGCCCGCGGACGTCTGCGCGGAGGTGCCGACCGGCCTACCCGTGCTCGCGGTCGAGATCGCCGAGGACCCATGCGCCGCGACGCTCGTGCGGGCGGACGACCTGCGAGCCGGCCAGATCGCGGGCGCCGCCGTCGGGACGTGGGTCAAGGCCAACTGGTCATGCACCTACGACGCCTACGTCTCGCTCGAATCCTCGACCGTCCCCGACCTGAACCAGGAGCGGATGGAAGGCTACCGGCAGGGCTTCCAGTCGGTCTGCCCGGGGCCGATCACGAACGCGCAGATCGGCCCATCGGCCGACCGCGAGGACACCGCCCGCGACGCCGTCGCGGCATTTCTCGGCTCGCTCCCCGGGAAGAGCCGCATCATCGTCGTCGCGATGAACGACGACGGCGCACTCGGCGCGCTCGACGCGGCGAAGGCGGCAGGCCGCGAGTCGGACGTCTGGGTCAGCGGGCAGGGCGCGGAGCCGCGGGTGCGGGACCTGATCCGGACCGACGAGCACTACCTGGGGGACGCGGCGTACTTCCCGGAGCGGTTCGGGGAGACGATCATCCCCGCCATGCTCGACCTGGTCGCCGGCAAGACCGTCCCGAAGCTGCTCCTGATCGAGCCGGCCTGGGTGGACAGCACCACGATCGGGACGATCTACCCGAGCTGACGCGCCCTCGGTCCGCGCGCGACCGAGCTCAGGCGCGCGTCTTCGAGGTCAGGACGCCCGCGTCCATCTCGTCCCGGACCCAGGCGATCACCTCGTCGAGCATCGCGTCGAGGGGCGTCGTCGCCTCGAAGCCCAGGATCGCCTTCGCCTTGCGCACGTCGGGGACGCGGTTCGGGACGTCGTAGGGGTAGGGAGTGTCCGACACGTGGTGGAACTCGTCGCCGGGCCGCAGCTTCTGCCAGATCTTCTCGGCCAGCGCAAGGATCGTGATCCCCTTCCCGCGGCAAAGGTTGAAGTCGTTGTTCACGGCGTCGGGCGACTCGATGGCGAGGCGGATGCCGCGGGCCAGGTCGCGGACCGCGATGAAGCTGCGGATCTGGTTTCCCTCGCCGTAGATGTGGACGGGGTCCTGGCCCGAGAGGATCTTGATCGCGAGGTCCGGGATGACGTGGTTCGTGGCCAGCTTCCCCAGCGGCTTCTCGTCGGGCAGCCGCAGCAGGCGCCGTTCGCCGACGCCGACCGGCGACGACGGCCGCAGGATCGTGTACGGCAGCCGGTACTGCTCCCAGGCGCCGAGCGCGAAGTACTCCGAGGCGAGCTTCTGGAAGCCGTAGGTCGAGACCGGCGGGGGTGACGTCCGCTGGGCGCCCTCCGGCGTGGGGAACATGGTGGCCGATTCGTAGACCATCGTGCTGCTCAGCACGACGACCCGCTCGAGGTGGCCGTCGAGGTAGGCGTCGATCGCCGCGTCGAAGGTCGAGGCGAGAATCCGCTCGTTCTCCGCGAGCAGGTCGTAGGCGAGCTGGTGAAGCGAGGCGGAACGGGCCACGAGACCCGCCGTCGCCACGATCTGGTCGGCATCCATCGCCAGCTCGCGCATGAGCTCGGTGTCGCGGACGTCGCCGTGGACGAATTTGTAGCGCGGGTGGGTGTCGTAGGGGTGGACCGTCGCGCCGTAGCGCCCCAGGTCGTCGACGCCGACGACCTCGTGGTTCGCGCTCAGCAGCTCGGGGATCAGGTGGCCGCAGATGAAGCCCGCTGCGCCGGTGATCAGGATCCGCATCGGTCTTCTCCTCGTCCCTAGATCCCCTCGCGGCCGAACGTGCCGCCGAGGTCGCTGAGCTGGAAGACGGGCCCATCCTTGCAGATGAAGAAGCGGCCCATCTGGCAGTGCCCGCAGAAGCCGAGGCCGCACTCCATGTGGCGCTCCAGCGTCACGTAGATCCGGTCGCGCGTCACGCCGTGCCCGGCCAGGGCGATCGTGGTCGCTTCCATCATTCGCTCGGGGCCGCAGACGAATGCCACGGCCTGGGAGCCGTCCCACGATGCCTGGTGGATGGCGCTGACCGTGGAGCGGCCCGCGCCCGCGTACGGACCGCCCGGACCCTGGTGGCGCCGGAGCCAGCGGCAGGTGACGTCGATCGCGTCGTCCTGGTCCCAGTCCTCCAGCTCGTCGCGGAAGAGCATGTCCTCGCGGGTCCTTGCCCCGTAGTAGAGGCGCACCTGGCCGAAACGCTCCCGCTCGGCCAGGAGGGCGTCCACCAGCGGTCGGAGCGGGGCGAGGCCCGTCCCGCCGGTCACGACCACGACATCCTTGCCGTAGGCGGCCTCCACGGGCCAGCCGATTCCCACCGGGCCTCGGAAGCCGACCGTCTCGCCCGGCCGCAGGGCGGTGATCGCGCTGGTCGCCGCCCCGGCCGCCCGGATCGTCAGCTCCAGGCCGTCCGGCGCCAGGAAGCGGCTGATCGAGATCGCTGCGGGCGGGAACGCCGGCAGCGAGACCATCCCGAACTGGCCCGGCCTGCCACCGGCATGGACGGCGTCGAGCCCCGCCAGGCGGATCGTGGTCGTGTCGGATGTCTCGGCGTGCACGTGGGTGACCCGCGCGGTGGCGTACGCCTGGCGGTCGTCGGCCACCGGCTCGAACTTCGGCGGGCCGGGCGGTTCGGGGACCGCGGGTGCGATCGCGGCGAGCTCCTCGCGAACGTCGATGCCGACCGGGCACCAGGTGATGCAACGCCCGCAGCCGACGCAGCCGGACTGACCGAACTGGTCCCACCAGGAGGCGAACTTGTGGGTGAGCCACTGGCGATAGCGATCCTTCGGACGGGCCCGGAAGTCCCCGCCGGCGACGATCGCGAAGCCGGGGCTGAAGCAGCTGTCCCAGCCGCGCTCGCTGATCGACTCGGCCCCGGCCAGGTCGGTCCTGCGGGTCACGTTGATGCAGAAGCAGGTGGGGCAGGCCAGGGTGCAGTTGCCGCACGTGATGCAGCGTTCGGCGACCTCGGTCCAGCGCGGCGAGTCGAGCTTCGCCATGAGCCGGTCGCGGAGGCCCGCCGTCTGGACGGGGTTGCCGATCGCGGCGCGGACGCCAGCGACTGCCTGGACCGCGGCCACCGATTGATCGAGCCGGGCCGCGCTGACCGGCAGCCGGGCCAGCAGCTCCGCGCCGGTCGGCGTGCCGGCCTCCACGACGAAGCCAGCGGGGATCTCCGTGAGGGCGAGGTCGTGGCCGCCGCGCACCTCGGGGCCGGTCTCCATGGAGGTGCAGAAGCAGGTCGACGCGGAGGTCGTGCACTGCACGGCTACCACCACCGTGGCGCGCCGGCGCAGCTGGTAGTCCGTCTCGATGAACGGACCCCCGAGGAAGACGCGATCCTGGACACCGAGCGCTGCGAGCTCGCAGGCCCGCACGCCGAGGAAGGCGAGCTTCGGGATCTCCGGCTCCGCCGTCCGGAAGCGGACCTCGCCGTCGACCGTGGAGGCGACGGTGAGCGGCACGACCGGCGGGAAGGTGAAGCGCTTCCAGCTGGTGGGGCCGACGACGTAGCCGAAGGTGAAGCCGTCGCGGCGCCTGACCAGGCGGTAGGTGCCCGGCCCCTGCTCGTCGCCCCAACCCTGCGGCAGCTCGTCGACGGAGGTGATCTCGTCGTAGACGATCGCCTCATCCGCGACCGTGGGACCGATCAGGCGGCGACCATCCTCGCGGAGGAGGTCGAGCAGGTCCTGCAGGTTGGCCCGCGGGAGGAAGAACGCGCCGCCCATCGTCCCGCCCGCTGCGGACAATGGCATCCCGCTCAGCATGGCTGGGGCTCCGCGACCGCGAACGCGCCGACCTCCGCCGCGATGGCGGCCGCGAACGCGGGGATTGCCGCCGCGACCGGAGCGGTCAGGGGTGTCCCGACGTCGAAGCAGCTCCCACCGATCCCGACGAACGTACCGGCCGGCGGGGCGTCGCGCAGCGTCGCGGCGAGCGCGAGCACCTGCTCCAGCGGGAGCTCATGAGACGAGCGAGGCTCCGGCGCGCGGCCCGCCGCCTGGAGCGCGCGGGCCCGGTCCACCAGCGCCGAGAGCGGGCGGACCCACACCTCGCCTGCCCGAAGTCCGGCAACCGCGTCGACTACCACGCAGGGCGCGTCGGCGGGCAGGTCCATCAGGAAGAGGATGTCGAGCTGGCCGACCGGCACGACATCCACCTGCTCGCGGAGGCCGGGCGGGAGCAGCGCGACGGCGGCGAAGCCCGCGGCATCATCGCCGCGGGCATGCTCGCCGCACACGAAGATCGGGACGCGCGACGTCATCGGGGACGCTCCATGGTGCGTTCTGGGTGGCGTGACCGCTCGGGTGCTGCTCAGACCTCGTCGACCCGCAGATCGAGGAAGTGCGTGGCGCAGCTGATGCAGGGGTCGTAGCTCCGGATCATCTGCTCGAGCCGGAGCGTGGCCTCGGCATGGGGCAGGTCCAGGACCTGCTGTGCCGCGACGATCAGGTCCGCCTCGATGGCGGCCTGGTTCTGGCTGGTGGGGGGCACGATCTGGGCGGTGCGGATGCGGCCGGACTCGTCCACCTCGTAGCGATGGAAGAGCAGGCCGCGCGGAGCCTCGGTTGCCCAGGCCGCGACGCCCGGCCGGCTCTGCCAGGCCACCAGCGGCTCGGACGGCACTCGGTAGGCGTCGATGATGTCGATGGCTTCGGCGCAGACCTGCACCAGCTCCACCGCGCGCGCCACGATGGACGCGTAGATGTTGGTCCGGATCAGCTCCGCGTAGCCGGAGGCGGCGAGCGCCTCCTTGGCGAGGGGGTGGAGCTGCTCGCCGGCCAGCATGATGCGTGCCGCCGGACCGAGCAGGTAGGCGCCCTTGCCGTCCCTGGACCGGGCGTGGAGCGCGTTGCTGCCCTCCACCTGGAATTCCTCGAACGCTTCGCGCCACCCGGAGGGCGCCACGTCCACGCCGTCGGAGCTGACGATCCGGCCGTCGCTGAACGGGTACTCCCCGGCGTGCCGGAGGCTCACCACGCGCGGCTCGCGCGCGAAGGCGGGCATCGTGAAGCCGGAGACGACCTTGACGGTCTCCTGGGCGAACGCGAGGGCATCCTCGAGCGCGGCGCGGTGCTCCTTGAGCTCGCTGACCCGCGGAACGTGGCTCCAGCCACCGACGCGGACGCTGACCGGGTGGATCGGCCGGCCGCCGAGGATCTTGATGAGGTGGTTGCCGGCCTTCTTCATCTTGAGGGCCTGCTCCACGAGCGGCCGGTGATCGGCCGCCATGGTGATGCCGCTCTCGTAGCCCAGGAAATCCGGCGCGTGCAGGAAGTAGATGTGGAGCGCGTGGCTCTCGATCCACTCGCCGCAATAGAGGAGCCGGCGCAGCGCCCGCACCTGCGGGTCGATCCGGACCCCGAAGAGATCTTCGAAGCCGTGAACTGCGCTCATCTGGTAGGCGACCGGACAGATCCCGCAGATCCGGGCAACGATGTCGATGACCTCGTCGGGGGTCCGCCCCACGACGATCTGCTCGAAGTAGCGCGGCGTCTCGAAGATCCCGAGGCGTGCCTCGATCACCTCGCCGTCCTTCACCCGCAGGCGGAGGGAGCCTTCGCCCTCCACCCGGGTGAGCTCGTGAACCTCGTAGATACGCTCGTTCACGGCCTTGTCTGCGGTCGTCGCGCGGCTCATGCCTTTCCTCCCCGCGGCGCCGGCTCGGCTGCCGTCGTCGTGGCGCCGCGCGCGGTCCGCGCGCCGCCGAGCTCCGTGACCATGCTGCGGAAGGGCTCCGAGTACGCCGTGAACCCGGCGAACAGCCGCCCGATCTCCTCGCGCGGCCGGTCGCCGGCCATCTGGAAGTGACGGGTGAGCCCGGCCGCGTTCGCCTGCTCGCGAGGGCCGAAGCAGCCGTAGCACCCGCGCCCGAAACGCGGGCAGATCGCGCCGCAGCCGGTCTGGGTGACCTGGCCGAGACACGGGATCCCCTTGCTGACCATCACGCAGACGACGCCGCGTCGCTTGCACTCCATGCAGACGGCCTCGTCCCGCAGCTGCGGGCGGCGGCCGGTGGTGAGCGCGGTGAGGAGCTCCAGGAGCTGGTTGGGATCGATCGGGCAGCCGCGCAGCTCCGCGTCCACGGTCACGTGCTCGGCGATGGGCGTGGAGCGGGCCAGCGAGGAGACCCACTCGGGGTTCGAGTAGACGCCCGACCGGAACGCATCGTGGTCGCCCCAGTTGCGGAGCGCCTGGATGCCGCCCGCGGTCGCGCAGGCGCCGATGGTGACGAGGAAGCGCGTTCGACGCCGGAGCTCGACGATCCGCTCCAGGTGCGCCGGCTCCGAGACGGAGCCTTCGACGAAGAGGACGTCATACGGTCCCGCGGAGCGAGCCGACGTCGCCTCCGGGAAATCCACGATATCGAAGTGCTCGACGACCGACAGCAGCTCGTCCTCGAGGTCGAGGAGCGTGAGCTGGCAGCCATCGCACGACGCGAACTTGACGACGCCGACGCGGGGACGTGCCGCGACGGGGGCATGAGCCATCAGATGCCCTCCCGGCCGAAGGTGTCGCCGAGCTGCGCGATCGAGAAGACCGGGCCGTCACGGCAGACGAAGTACTTGCCCATCTGGCAGTGGCCGCACAGGCCGATCCCGCACTCCATGTGCCGCTCGAGCGTCACGTAGATGCGGGACGCGGACACGCCCCGGCCGGCGAGCGTTGTCGATGTCGCCTGCATCATCCGCTCCGGACCGCAGACGAACGCGATCATGTTGGTGCCGTCCCAGGCCGCCTGGTCGAACAGGTGGGTCACGATGCCCACCCGTCCCGCCCAGTCCGGGCCGGCGCGATCCACTGTCAGGCTCACGTCGATGCCATCGCGCTTGGCCCACCGCTCCAGCTCATCGCGATAGAGCAGGTCGGCCGGCGTCCGGGCTCCGTAGAAGAGCTTCACGTCTCCGAACCGGCGACGGTCGGCGACGATCGCGTGGAGCACCGGCCGGAGCGGCGCCAGGCCGATCCCGCCGGTGACGATGACGAGGTCGCGCCCGACCGCGCGGTCGAGCGGCCAGTTGTTGCCGAGCGGGCCGCGCAGGCCCACCTGCTCGCCGACCTGGAGCGCGCACATCGCCTTCGTGGCGGGGCC
>JARLHH010000276.1 GCA_031292335.1 Candidatus Limnocylindrales bacterium
CGCGGGGTCTGCCACTTTGACGAGCGTGAGATCCGCCTTGGCGCCGCCGAGCATGATGACGGTCAGCTTGTCCCCGACGTGGCCGGTGACCACGACGGGGGATCCGTCAGCAGCCGGGGCCGAACCGGGCGCGCCGGCCGCAGCCCCAAGTGGCGCGGAAGTGCCCACATCGCCGCCACCGTTTGGGGAAGTGGATGAAGCACCGGAACAAGCAACCGCGAGGATGGACAGGACGGCCAGCGCCAAGGCGCCACGTGCGGCTTTGCTGAATCTGTTGGACATCGGTTCCTCCATTGAGAATCTGGACTTCGCGGCGCGGGGCGAGATCGACCATATCGATGCCGATCGCCCGTGTTATCCGTGGAATCCCGGAGGAGTCAGTTCGTCTCGCGCAGTGCCATGACTCGGCCCAACTCCGCCCGCGAGGTGACGCCGAGCTTGCCGTACACACTCACAAGGTGCGTCTCCACTGTGCGAGGGCTGATGCCCAACTCCGCGGCCACATCGCGCGTCGAGAGACCATCGCCGGCCAGGCGCGCGACCCGGGCCTCGGTCGGGGTCAGAGTCAGGGCGGACGACCGTGTCAATCCCAGCCGAGCCCGCTCCGCCATGGCGCGCTCCGCCCAGACGGTCGCGCCGAGATCCACGAAGATCTCGTGCGCTCGACGGAGCGCTTCATCCGCGTCGCGCCGACTGCGGGAGTGTCGCAGGGCCTCGCCGCGCACCAACAGCACACGACCGACGTCGAAGCGGCTCCATCCGGGCGGCGGGCCGGCCACGACCGTGGAAGTCGCCGCGATCGCCGCCTCAATGTCGCCATCGGCGATGGCGATCCGGGCCCGACCTCGCATGATGGCTGCCGCGGCCCATGGTTTGGCCACTCGCCGGTTGCGGGCCTCGAGCCCGGCAAGCTCGACACGAGCTTCGTCACGTCTGCCCAAGATCGCCAACGCTTCGATTCGTTCCGGAGAGGGGTCCAGCCGCATCGGCTCGACATAGCCAACCCGAGCAAGGTGGTGCCAGGCCCGACCGGTTGCCTCCTCCACCGCAGCGGCGTCCCCCCGGCTCGCCGCGACGACCGTAGTCACGTGGAGCCATGCCGCGGTCAGCGCACCGCTTCCGCCCCCTTCGGTTCGCTCGATCCCGTCGATGGCCGCGGCCTTGGCACGCTCGAGGTGCCCCTCGTAGGCGTCGACGAGCGCCACCGCCCGCAGCGCCATCTCGGACGCGCCGGCACCGGTCTCCATGCCAGCTTCCACTGCGGCGATCGCATGCCGCCGTGCCGCCTGCCAATCGTCTGACCACAGCTCGACTTCGGCCAGCCGCGTCCGCAGATCCGCGACGTTCGAGTACTGGCCGTCGGCAAGGTCGAAATCGAGCATGTGTTGGAACCGTGCTCGCGCCAGGTCAAGCCGGCCGATCCCCGCCCACCACATCCCCGGGCTCGTCAGTCGATCCGTCAACGGACCCTCAGCCTCAACATCCAGCCCTTTGGCAAGGAGGGCCATGGGCGGTCGACGCCCGAGCAGGACGGTCAAGTGGAAGGTCTGGAGCAACGCCGCGGCCAGGTGACCGCGGTCTGCCGTGCCTTCGAGCAACCTCGCTGCCAGCGCCGAGTGCCTCCGTGCCTCCGCGATGTCGAAGTCGCGAAAGACTGCGAGGTAGAAGTGGAGCAATCCAAGAAGTGGGCGATCATTGCGGGCGAACGAGAGGGCGGGCAACAGCTCGTCGACCGCTGCTTGCGCTGGGCCCAGGTACCAGGAACAGAGGCTCATCAGAAGGAGAGCGCGGGCCCTCAGGGGCCCCCGCACGGATGGGATGAGTGCCCAAGCCCGGTCGCGAGTCGCTGGGAGGTCACCCGCGGCAAACCAGGCCTCGGCCGCCGCGAGAGCCCTCTCGGACCGCTCGCGACCGCCAGCCGGCGTGCGCTCCACCGCCATGTCGGCCAGCTCGCCGGCCATCGCCGGAGCACCTCGTCCCCGGGCACGGGCTGACGCACGGGCGAGCGACCGGGCGACGCCAGCATCGGAGCCCTCCGAGGCCAACGCCAGATGACGCGCTCGCGCCTCAGGATCCTCGGCTGCGGCGTGGCCGAGCGCCGCATGCACTGCTCGGAGCTCGTCGGCGGACGCCTCGGCAACCAGGGTGGAAGCGTACAAGGGGTGATCGAAGGTTACGGTCGGCCCCTCGGTACCGATAAGCCCGGCATCCATCGCGGGTTCAAGGAGAGTCCGGATCCCGGGTCCACACAGCGCCTCCAAGAGGCCCATCGTCGGCTTCGTGCTCAACGCTACCGTGAGCAGGAGCTGCCGCGTGGATGCTGGGACGCGGTCCAGATGGACCCCGACCAGCCCACGCAGCGACGACGGCATGGGCAGGTCCTGCCCCGGGCGGACCGCCGTGCTCGACGCCACGAGGGCGCGCGCGAGTTCGAGGGCGTAGAACGGGTTGCCGCCCGAGAGCTCCTGGATCCGCAGGAGCGTCGGCCGCGCGAAGCTGGAGTCGGTGGCGGAGCGCAGCAGTTGGTGGAGCGCCCCCATCGAGAGGGGTTCGAGCCACAATCGCTCGATAGGGATGGGACGGGCCGCCTCCGCCAGGCCGAACGGCGGAGGCACTCCCGGGATGTCGCCGCGCTGGGCGATCAGGAGTCGCACCGGCAGACCGGCAAGCCGTCGCACACTGAAAGCAAGCGCATCGCGACTGGCCGGGTCGGCCCATGCCGCGTCGTCGATGGCGATCAGCAACGGCCCACGAGCGGCGAGCGCCCGGAAAGCGGCCAGGACGGCAACGGCGACGCGTTGCGCGTCGGGCGCCTCCTCGACAGCTGCGTCGATCGAATCGGGGACGTCGTCGTTACCCAGTGCCCGACGCAGAACGGCGCGGTGGACCTCCGCGAGGCGAGCGTCGATCGATGCAAGGGCAGGTCCCAACAGGTCGCCGAGCGTGGCGTAGGCATAGTTGGCCTCGGTCTCGACGGGCCTTGCAAGAAGGACGATCGCACCCGCGGCCTCCGCCGTTGCCACCCCGGCCCGCAGCAGGCTCGTCTTCCCGATTCCGGCCGGCCCTTCGATCAGGACGGCCAGCGCATCGACGTACGGTGGTCGAACGCCGGCCATGACGCGCGCAACTGCCTCATCCCGCCCGATCAGGGACGAGACAGGGTCGGCGGGTGGCTGTCGCGCGGCGGTGTTCATCCGGCCGGAATCTTACCCGCGGCGTAGGTGCTTTCCCGGATACTGACCGATCCGCTCTGGTGCACGGTTGAGCCATGCAACGGACCGTCCGCGTCATCGAAGCGTACGTACCGGGGTTGAGTGAGCGACCGACAGACTGGTATGA
>JARLHH010000277.1 GCA_031292335.1 Candidatus Limnocylindrales bacterium
ATCGCCGACCAGCCGGTCGCGCGTCACGGAGCGGACCTGGTCGGTCATGGCGAAGGACTCCTCGCGGACGCCACCGTCCTCCGGTCCAACCCGGACGTGCCAGGGAATGCCGCGGCTCACCGTCGTGAGCGGCACGACCACCACGAGGCCCGAGGCGCTGCGGTTGAAGCGGTCGTCCGAGACGACGATGCAGGGCCGGGTCCTGGCCTGTTCGTGACCACGCGTCGGATCGAGATCGACGACGCGGACCTCACCACGCAGCCCCGCCATCTACACGTCTCCCAGGCCGTCGCCCAGGGCGGACTCCCACGTGCCCCGGTCGTCGAGCTCGGCGGCCCAGCCCTCGGGATCACCGCGAAGGCGCCGGTAGGCCGCATCGGCCGCGTTGAAGAACTGCTCCTTCCGGGCGGCCTCCACGAGCTCCTCGACAACGCGGGACATCGGCTCGCCGCGCTCTGTCGCCAGGCTTCGCAACGCCGCCTTGGTCCGCTCGTTGATCCGCAGCATCGTCATCGTCGCTCTCTGGCCTCAGGAATGTCTACACGCAGAGTATACATCTGGTGGTCGTCGATCCAGCAACCTTGCCGGCACGCGGCAGTCGTGAGCGGCTACGTCAACACGACGCTCCAGGCCGGGTCTGGGACACCTGCGAACCACGCACTTGCCTCGGCGACAATTGACACGCCCAACGACCGCGAACGCGATCATCGCCCGACTGCTGAGCGTGGCTGGCGCCCCGGACAGCTCGCGGCCGCTTGCCCGAGCGGTCTGAGCGGTCCGTGCAGCCCGTTCAGCACGCCCATTCGTAGGCGGCATGTGGGCGGCCACAGGCCCGACTTTCCAGCGCGCCCGTTCGTAGGCGGCACGAAAGGCGGCCGCCCGTCCCCCATCGCGCCGGCGCCGACGGAAGTCAGCCGGATGCCGAGGACGGACCGTCGCTACTGCCCGCATCGACCGCGATCTTGAGGCTCCCGTCCGGCTGGCGCTGGTAGACGACGACGTACTTGCTCCGTCCGGTCGGGCTGATGATCCGGCCCACGTCCACGACGAGCGAGCCGTCGGCGATCACGTCGCCCGTCTCGAACCGGAGCGTGACCGGCCCGTTCGCGACCCAGTCACGGACTTCGGCCTCGATGCCGGCTCGGCCCCGGATGATCGACTGCCCGCTGGACAGCAGGCGAGCGTCGTCCGTGTAGTACGACGCGAACCGCTGGGCGTCCTGCTTCGCCAGGGCGTCGGCCATGCCGGCGTTGATGGCGTCGAGCTCGTCACGGATCGTCATGCCTGCCTCCTCGGTCGAAGTCGCGTCGGGATGCCGCGGATG
>JARLHH010000278.1 GCA_031292335.1 Candidatus Limnocylindrales bacterium
AAGCCCGCCAGCTCGTCGACGGTCTCGCCGCGCATCCGCAGGGCGACGAGGAGGGCCGCCAGCTGGGACGGCGTGGACTCGCCGTCCATCACGGCGCCCATCGCCTGGTAGGCCCGGTCGCGGTCCAGCGTCTCCCCGTCGATCACGGCCGCCAGCGCCGCCCGAACCGCGTCGCTCATGAGATCGCCCCCGCCCCGGCCGGAACGCTCGCGAGCCCGCCGGTGGCAAAGGATCCCGCGGCGGCGTCGAGCACGGCCGCGTCACCCTCGCCGGCCAGGCGGAGGAAGTTCGCGAGGAGGTGCGGTCCGTCGGGGGTGAGGACCGATTCGGGGTGGAACTGGACGCCTTCCATCGGCAGCGTCGCGTGCCGGAGCCCCATCACGACGTCGTCGGCAGTGCTCCGGGCAGTCACGAACAGCTCTGGCGGCAGTGTCCGGGGATCCACTGCCAGCGAGTGGTAGCGGGCCGCCCGGAACGGCGCCGGCATGCCCGCAAGCAGGCCGCTGCCGTCGTGCTCGATCGTGGAAGCCTCGCCGTGGACGAGCGACGGCGCCCGCACGATCGACGCCCCGAACGCAGCGGCCATCGACTGCATCCCCAGGCAGACGCCCAGGAGCGGGATTCGGCGCTCGGCCGCGAACGTGACCGCCGCGATGGAGACACCGGCGTGCGCGGGGTCCGACGGCCCCGGCGAGATGACGATCCCGCGCAGCTCGGCGGCCGGATCGTCGGCCAGCGCGGCGAGCCCGGGCCCGTCGATCGCGTCGTTGCGCACGACCCGGACGGCTGCGCCGGCGGCCTGCAGCGCCTGGACGAGGTTATAGGTGAAGCTGTCGTAGTTGTCGATCACGAGGATCACCGCGATCCCCCCGCCGCGGCCGCGTCCGCCGGGTCGGACAGACCGGCCGAACCCGGAACGCCGGCCGGATCCGCCGCTGCCGTTCCCCGGCCCGCCTCGGACCCTGCCGGTGCCCGGCCCGCGCCGGCCGCCAGATCCATGGCTTGCCGGAGCGCGGCCGCCTTGTGCTCCGTCTCCTCGAACTCGCGCTCCGGCACGCTCCCCGCCACGATCCCGGCACCGGCGTGGAGGTGGGCGACCCCGTCCTTGAGCACGGCGCTCCGGATGGCGATCGCGGTGTCGAGGTTGCCGTCGTAGCCGAGGTACCCCACCGCTCCGCCGTACAGGCCGCGCCGCTCGCGCTCGGCCGCCGCGATCAGCTGCATCGCACGGACCTTCGGGGCGCCGGAGAGCGTCCCCGCGGGGAAGACGCTGCGCAGCGCGTCGAGCGCGTCCAGCCCCGGGGCCAGCCGGCCCTCGACGTGGCTCACGAGGTGCAGCACGTGGCTGTAACGCTCGACCTCCATGTACTTCGAGACCCGCACGGTCCCGGGTCGTGCCACGCGGCCCAGGTCGTTGCGACCCAGGTCGACGAGCATGACGTGCTCGGCACGCTCCTTCGGATCCGCTGCCAGCTCCTCGGCGAGACGGGCGTCGTCGGCAGGTGTCGCGCCGCGCGGCCGCGTGCCGGCAATCGGGTGGGTGGTCATCCGATCCCCCTCCACCTGGAGGAGCAGCTCCGGGCTGGCGCCGACCACCTCGAACGCCGGGGTGCGGACGAAGAACAAGTACGGGCTGGGGTTCACGCGCCGCAGCGCGCGGTAGAGGCCGATCCCGTCCACCGGACGCCCGTCCGGGCCGGCCGGCAAGGCCCGGGTCTCGCGCCGCGCGAGCACGACCTGGATCGCCTCGCCGCCGGCGATCGCCTCTTTGGCAGTCCGCACCGCCGCCTCGAACGCGTCGCGGCCGAGGCTGGTGCGGGCCTCTTCGCGTGGCGCCGTCGGCAACCCCACCGGCGCGGAACCGGCGCCTCCGCCGACCACTCCCGAGATCTCCGCCGCGGATGGACGGGCTGTCT
>JARLHH010000279.1 GCA_031292335.1 Candidatus Limnocylindrales bacterium
CGCGCGTTGCGCCCCAGGCGATCCCGCTCCGCCGGGTCGTCGAGGAGCGGCTCCAGGGCGTCCGCGAGCGAGACCGGATCCTCGGGCGTGAACGAGCGCCCGGTCTCGCCTTCCTGCACGATCTCGAGCAGCGCCCCGACCCCGCTCACGACCAGGCAGCGCTCCATCGCCATGGCCTCGTACGGCTTCAGGGGCGTGACCAGCTGGGAGACGCGGTCGGCCGTCCGCGGCACGACGAAGAGGTCGATCACCGAGTAGTAGGCCTCGATCGCCGCGTGGGGCACCCGGCCGGTGAAGATCGCCGCCCGGTCCTGCAGGAGGCCCAGCTCGGCGGCGCGCTCCTCGAGCGCGCCGCGCTCCTCGCCGTCGCCGACCAGCAGCAGCCGGACGGGGCGGCCGCGATCGCGGAGCAGCCGCGTCGCCTCGACCAGGTAGCGGATCCCCTCGTAGCGGACCATGCTGGAGATGTAGCCCAGGACGATCTCGCCGGGCGCGATGCCGAGCCGGGCGGCGAGCCGCTCGTCGCGGGCCCGCGGCGTGAAGCGAGCGCCGTCCACCGCGTTCGGGACCACCGTGATCCGCTCGGCCGGGACGCCGCGCGCGACGATGTCGGCCTTCATCGTCTCGGAGAGCGTGACGACCGCGTCGGCCGCCGCCATGCAGGCTGTCTCGACGGCGCGCCCTCGCACGTACCGGTCCGCCTCGGCGGCGCCCTCGCCGACGCGCGACACCCAGGTCTCCTCCAGGAAGCCCCGCACCTCGTACACGAGCCGGATGCCAAGGCTGTCGCGGACCGCGAGCGCCGCCTGGGCGTTGAGGAAGTTCGTGGTCGGGTGGAGGACCGCGGGCCGGAGCTCGACTGCGAGGCGCTCGAGGCCGGCCGCCGTCCGTCCCACGATCATGCCGGGCGCCCCGCTGAGCGGCATCCCGGGTTCGATCCGGTGGTAGGGGATCCCGTCGACGTGGTCGATCGCCCGGCCGGTACGGCCCTCCACGAGCGGGAAGCCGACCCGGGTGACCATGTGGGGATCCAGGCCGGCCGCCCGCTGCGCCAGGGCCACCTGCTGGGCCCGGACCGTGTAGCCGGTCTGCAGGTGGGGCAGCGAGTTCGTCAGCAGGTGCAGGATCCGGCCGGGGACCGGGGCCCCGCCGCGCCCCGCGACCCCGGGCAGCGGCGGTCGCCAGGCGGGGTCGAGGACCTGCAGCTCCGCGCTCGCCCGCTCGATGATGCGACGGTGCCGGCGATGTTCGCCCGGGCGGCGCAACGCGAGCTC
>JARLHH010000280.1 GCA_031292335.1 Candidatus Limnocylindrales bacterium
CGCGGCCGGTGCGCCGTCGGGCTCGCTCGCGGCGCCGGCGCTCCGCGGCGCCCGTGACGGGGACGCCGAGCCGCCGGATCACCCGGATGCCGACTTCCCGCTCGACGAGGTGCCGGTTCGCCCGCAGCCCGGATCCGTGGCCGGCGTCCCGGTCCGACCTCCGGCCCGGACGGCCCGAGTGCGTGTCCCCGGGGAGCGGCTCTTCCGCGACGGCGACCGCGTGGCGCACGCCCGCTTTGGGGAGGGCATCGTCGTCACATCGAAGCTGACCCGGGACGACGAGGAGGTCACCGTGGCGTTCCGCGCCGGTGGCGTGAAGACCCTCTTGGCCAGCATCGCGAACCTGGAGGTCACCGGGTGAGTGATCCGAACCCGCTCCTCGCCCGGCCCGGCCGCTGAGAGCGTCGCGCGCCCCGCCGCGACCCGTTACCCGGCTGGTCGCAGGTGCGGGAGGTGCTCCGCCCAGTGCCGGTCCGTGTCGCCGTGGATGATCTCGGCGAGCGGCGCCCCCTCCGTCCACGCGAATCGCCCCGCGTCGAACAGGTCGGCCTCGCCGGCGGACTCGATGGCCCGCAGCAGATCCGCCCAGGCGGCCGCCTCGCCGGACCGGACGTCGGCCGCCGTCCGGCCCCGGTTCTGTTCCAGGACCCGGGCGTTCAGCGCGTCGAGGTCGAACGGCTCGTCCGCCGGGTAGGGGTCGCGGCCGTCGCGGAGCGCGGTGATCACGGTCGCCGAGTGGCGCTCCCACCACTCGACGTGCGCGACGAGGTCCAGGCGGGTCCACTCGCCCTGCGCCGGGAAGGCGAGCTCGGCGTCCGGGAGCGCGTCGATGACCGCCCGGAGCTCGTCGTGGCCGATTTGCAGTTCGGAGATGAGCTCGTGCTTGTCCATGCCGCTAGCATGCCTCGCCGCGCCGTCCGACTCAACCTCGGCGCGGCCTCGACCTCGTCGCGGCCTCGACCTCGTCGCGGCGCCCCGGTTCACCCCCTCGCCGCAGGCGTCGCATGTGCCTCGGGCGGTAGACTCGGCTGCGCGATGACCACGCCCGGCCTGCCCGTCGATCCCGCACTCGTGGACGTGGCAGCCGGCCTCGCCCCGGACATGGCGGAGAGGCGCCACGCGGCGATTGCTGCGGAGATCCGCGCGGCCAACCACGCCTACTACGTCGAGGACAACCCGACCCTGTCCGACGCCGAGTACGACGCGCTCTTCCGCGAGCTC
>JARLHH010000281.1 GCA_031292335.1 Candidatus Limnocylindrales bacterium
TCGCCGCGCTCGACGGGAAGACACCGCTCCGCGTCATCCACGCCGGCGGCGGCCGGCTCGTGAACATCGTCGTCCGGGGATAGCCCTCGGCCGGGTGCCGCTCGGCGGTGGGACGTGCGGCATCCGGCGGGACGGCCCTAGGAGCCTGGTGTCAAACGGGCCTTTGGGGACCGCCCGGCGGGTGGGTTGGCCGCCCCGGCCCGCGGATGGCGGCCGGTTCTGACGTGCGCCCGGGTTGACCCGCTGTCGCCAGGGATCGTCGACCCGGACCAGGGGCCCATCGGACGCCCAGGGACGATCATCCGAGTAGTCCCGTCCCTGCTCAGGTGGGCCGCACCGCCCAGGTGCCACCGGGCCGGACGAGGCCAAGGACCGCGAGTCGGGCCAGGTTCACCGCGGCGGCGAGCAGGGCGAAGTCGGCGCCGACCTTGAGGCGGCCCCGGACGCGGGCGCGTCGTCCACCGTGTCTCCGTCGCATGAGGTGGGCGATCTTGCGCTCGACCAGCGGCCGGGTGGCCCGGTAGTCGGCCCGCCAGGCGGGGTCGCGCCCGGCGGTGCGCCCGCCTGCGAGGAGCGCCTCGTGAGGGCCGACCTCGATCCTGCGCCCCTCCGGGGAGGCGGTGCAGCGGCTGGCCAACGGGCACGCGGCACAGGCTCCCCGGAAGCGGGCCTGCTGTCCCGGACCGTGACGGGTCAGCCTCGCGACCCGGCCTGCCGGGCAGGTCACGGTCCGGGCCTCGAGGTCCACGATGAAGTCATCCTTGGAGAAGCGACCGGGCAGCGCGTGGGAGGACTGGACCTTGCAGCGGCTGACGGCGCCGTGCGCCTCGAGAGCCGCGAGCACCGCGCCCGTGCCGTATGCAGCGTCGCCGTACACGCTGAGCGGAGTGCCGGCTGGCGTCTCCGGGTCCGCACCGCCGGCTCGCGCGAGGTCGTCCGCCAGCAGGTCGGGGACCACCGACGCGTCGCCCGCGTTGCCGGGCGTGACGGCGGTGGCGGTGATGAGCTCGGCGTCGGGGTCGAGCGCGAGGTGCCCCTTGTACCCGTCGAAGCTGCGGGCCTCGGTCTTGTGGCCGTGGCGTGCCTCGGGGTCGACGGTGCTGATGACGCGGTCGGCTGCGACCCGGCGGGCAATCCGGATGACGCCGTCGTCCCCTTCCTCGAGATCCTGGCCGAGGACCGTCGCGAGCAGGGTCGCCGCCTCGCCGAGTGCCGGCGGGAGTGGCTCACCCTCGAGCGCGACAAGGAGCGCCTCGCCATCCCGGGCGAGGGCGTCGACGAGGGCCGTTCGGGCGGCGGCGTCCTCCCAGTCGGCGGCCGGCTTGCCACCCGTGCGGTAGTCGTCGTCGCGGCGGAGCAGGGATCGGAGGGCGGGCTCGCGGTCCCCCGAGACGGCGAGCACGCCGCGGATCGCGGAGCGCACGAGGGTGACGGTGTCCATCGTGGCGACCGCGTCATACAAGGGCGTCGAGTCGAGCACCCGCCGGACCCCGACGAGCCCCGCCTGCCGGGCGACCCCGAGGGTCACCTCGAAGATCCGGTTGGGCCGCTCGGAGCGGGCCAGGCGCGCCCGCATGTCGACGAGCACGGTATGGGCGAAGCCTGGGTAGTCGAAGGGCAGGCCGCCCGCCGCGTACTTCCAGCGCGCGTCGTAGGTGAACCGCTCGACCGCCTCGCGGTCCGAGCAGCCCTCGAGACGCTGGAGGACCATCACCACCGCGACGATGAGCGGCGGGACCGAGCGGCGCCCGACATCGGCGAACAGGTCGCCGAACAGCGCGTCGGGAAACAGGTTGAAGCACTCCCGGTGGAGGAGGGCGTGGATCGAATCCGA
>JARLHH010000282.1 GCA_031292335.1 Candidatus Limnocylindrales bacterium
CCCTCGGGCGGCTCAGGCACCGACGCCGTCGACGACGACGCTGACCGCCCCGAGTCGCAGGCCGAGAAGGCGCTCGATCGCGGTGGCGACCGCGACCTGCACGTCGACGGCGAGGTCGGGCAGCGGCTGGGCCGCCCGCGCGACCACGACGACCCGGGCCTCCACGGCCCCGTCCCGCATCCGGATCCCGACCGCCCGCCCAGACAGGGCGCGTCGCCAGGCCGGGCCGCCCCGTCCCACCCGCAGCACGCCGGGCACCTCGAGCGCCGCCCTCCGGATCACGTCGCGGATGACCGGGTGGCTGACCGCGAGGCCGGGCGCGGTCACGCGGGACTCCCCGCCGCGGGCGCCTGGGCGGGGACGCCGTCCCCGCCGACGGCCTCACCGTCCGGCCCGGTCGGCGGAGCCGCTCCCGGGCGGCGGAAGGTCTCGCCGATCAGCTCCGGCAACCGCACCCTTGCCGCTGCCGCTCCGACCGCGATCGCGTGGGTGATCATCCGCCGCTTCGCGCGGCCGTGCGTGATGATCACGGTGCCACGCACGCCGAGCAGCGGCGACCCGCCGAGGACTTCGTAGTCGAAGGTGGCCTGGATCCGGCGGATCCCGGGTCGCATCAGCAGGTAGGCCAGCCGGCCGCGCAGGCCCGCCTGGAACTCCTTCCGCCACAGGTCGAAGATGAAGCCGGACAGGCCCTCGAAGAACTTGATCGTGACGTTGCCCAGGACCGCGTCGCAGACGACGACATCGGCAGGGTGGTGGACGAGGTCCTTGCCCTCCACGTTGCCGGTGAAGTTCAGGCCGGACTGGTCGAGGAGCGCCGTGGCGCCCTGGATTCGGGCGTCCCCCTTCCCCTTCTCCTCGCCGATCGAGAGCAGCGCGACCCGCGGCTGGGCCACGCCGAGCGCGCGCTCGGCGAAGAGCGAACCCATGTGCGCGTACTGGACCAGGTTCTCGGGGGTCGAGTCCGGGTTCGCCCCGATGTCGAGCAGCACGAACGGGCCGGAATCGGTGATGAGCTGGATCGCCAGCGCCGGTCGGTCGACGCCCGGCACGCGGCCGAGCCGGAGCACCGCGGCTGCCATGGCCGCGCCGGTGTGCCCGGCCGTGATCACCGCATCCGCGCGGCCGCGCTTCACGAGATCGCACGCCACCAGGATCGAAGCGTCACGCTTCTCCCGCAGCGCAAGCGCCGGGTGCTCGTGCATCTCGATCACCTGCCCGGCCGCCTCGAGCGAGACGTTCGACGGGAGCGCGGCGCCTGTCAGCCCGCGGATCCGCTCCGGGTCGCCGACCAGGATCAGCTCGTCATCCGGGAACTCCGCCGCGTACAGCAGGGCTCCCGCCACCACCTCGTCCGGCGCGTGGTCGCCCCCCATCGCGTCGATCGCGAGGCGGACCTTCCGGGTTCGCTCGACGCCGCGGACGGTGGTGAGATCCATCGGCGGACTCCGTGGTTGGGCGCCGGGAACGCGGCGCCAGTCCGGCCGTCAGGAGGCGGCTTCGCCGCCCTTCGCCTTGAGCTCCACGACGACCCGGCCGCGGTAGTAGCCGCAGTTCGGGCAGGCGTGGTGGGAGCGCCGCATCTGGTGGCAGTGCGAGCACTCGACGAGGCTGGGCGCGGTGAGCGCGAGGTGCGCGCGGCGGTCGCCCTGCCGGGCGTGCGATACCTTGCGCTTGGGGAGACCCATCGGGGTGGTCGCTCCTCTGGTGTCGGGCGGCGCGCTGGGCGCTGGAGCCGCCGGTTCGTCGGATCATGGCCACGTCCTCGCAGACCGCGCGACGGGCCGAAGGCGGAGTGTAGCGGGTTTCAGGCCTCCGTGTCCGGCTGGAACTCGCGGAGCGCCTCCAGCCGGGGATCGAGCGCCGCATCGGGGTGGCTGTGGGGCCCCAGGTTCCGATCGGCGCCGCAGAGCGGGCAGAGGCCGCGGCAGTCCGGGCGGCAGAGCGGGACGATCGGCGCGGCAAGCTGGATCGCCTCGCGCACCGGCGTCTCGAGATCCATCTCGTGATGGTCGGTGAGCCGCGCCACCTCGGGCTCCAGGGACCGGTTCAGCGGCTGGCCCGTCGCGATGTCGAGCGTGGGCAGGAACTCCTCGTCGAGATCGAGCTCCAGGGGCACCACCACCGGCACCAGGCAGCGCCCACAGGTGTCCGCCAGCGCCGTCGAGACGTGCCCGGTCACGACCAGGCCCCGGTTCGTCCGCACCGCGCGCACGCTGCCGGCCACCGGCTCCGCCAGGACCAGGTCACCCCCCAGGTCGATCGTCGCGCCAGCGAAGCTGAGGTCGAGGAACGAGCCGCGCGGCTCGCCGAGAAGCCCCGCGACGTTGAACAGGAGCGGCTGTTCGTCGGGCCCGACGGTCACCGAGCGGGGCCGCGATCGGCGACCGCGGCGGCGGGCTCCTCGTCGTACGGCTCCGCGCCGGCGGCGGGCTCCTCCGGGACCCTCCGCTCGTCGAGCATCTCGATCCCCCGCCGGATGCTCTGGAGCGCCTTGACGACCTCGCCCTCCAGGTGGACCAGGACATCGGCCGCGTACTCGTCTGCCCCGCGCCGGATGTCGGCGGCCTCGGCAAGCGCGGCCTCGACGATCCCGCGCCCCTCGGCCTCCGCGGCCTCCGTCAGGCCGCGCTCGTCGATCAGGAAGGCGGCCTGCTCCTGCGCCTTCGCGACGATCCGCTCGGACTCCTGCTGGGCCCGCTCGAGGATCCGCTCGCCCTCGGCGTTGATGCGCCGGGCCGACTGGACCTCCTCCGGCACGGCGTGGCGCAGCTCGTCGACGAGGTCAAGGGCGGCCGCCTGGTCGACGACGACGTTCGACGTCAGCGGCAGCTTCCGCCCGTTGGCGATCATCGCCTCGAGGCGTTCGACGAAGAACATGATGTCGATGGGACCGCCCTCCGCACGCGGGCGTCGAGGCCGCCCGGCTGGACCGGATTATCGCACGCGGGCGAGCGCTCCCTCGGCCGCCGCGACCGCCGCCAGGCGTTCCGCCACCGAGGGCGGCACCATCTCGGCCGGGTCGCCACCGAAGCGCACGATCTCCCTGACCAGGCTGGAGGAGAGGTAGCTGTACTCGAGCGCGGTCATGAAGAAGACGGTGTCGATCTCGGGTGCCAGCCGGTGGTTCATGTGGGCCATCTGCAGCTCCGCCTCGAAGTCGCTGACCGCCCGCAGACCGCGAACGATGAAGCGTGCGCCCAGCTCGCGGCAGGCATCCACCGTGAGCCCGGCGAAGGGGCGGACGTCCACCCGGGCTGCCTGGTCGGCGAGCGCCTCGCCCACGCCGGACCGGATCACCGCGACGCGCGTATCGATGTCCAGCATGGGAACCTTCTTCGGGTTCACCAGGACGCCCACCACGACGCGATCGAAGACGCCCAGCGCCCGGCGCAGCACGTCCACGTGGCCCAGCGTGATCGGGTCGAACGAGCCGGGGTAGACCGCGACGCGCATCACCCGCTCCACCTCAGGCGCCGTCGGGCGGTGGCACGTCCTCCGCCGTGGCGCGAACATAGGAGACGACGATGGTCTCGCCGAACCTGCGTTCCCGGTTCGATCGTAACAGCCCGACGGCCGGCGGCGGGGGCCGCTTCCCGAAGCCGGTGGCGATCACGAGGGATCCGGGACTGAGCGGCGCAGCCGGCTCCCCGAGCTCGCGCAGGCAGGCTTCCCGGACCTCGACGTCCGCGTAGGGCGGATCCAGGATGACGAGGTCGAAGGGGCCGTCGCCGTGCGCGCGCGTCCGGAGGTAGCCGACCGCGTCCCCGCGCACGACATGCGCTCGACCCGCGAGGCCCGCCCGGCGGAGGTTCTCCGCGATCACCCGACAGGTGGCAGCATCGTGTTCCACGAGGACCGCCCGGGCGGCGCCGCGGGACAGCGCCTCGATGGCAGCCGCGCCGCTGCCGGCACACAGGTCGAGGACGCTCGACTCCGCCAGGACGGGCTCCAGCGACCCGAAGACCGCCTGCTTCACCCGGTCGGCCAGGGGCCGCGTCCCCGGGCCCGGGGCGGCCAGCCGGATGCCGCGGGCGGACCCGGCGATGACCCGCCCGGCGTCCGGCACCGCCTAGGCCCCGGTCGCCGGCTCGCCGGCCGCCACGTCGCGCAGCCAGCCGCGGTCCATCTCGCGGGCGAGCGCGAGGCCGGTCCGGGCCACGCCACCATCGGCGAGCAGGAGCGCCTCCGCGTGGCGCCGCGCAGCGACGGCGAGCTCGCGATGGTCGGCCCGGGCCAGCGTCGCCACCCGAAGCCGCGGCAGCCCGTGCTGCACGTAGCCGAGGACGTCGCCCTCGCGCCGCTGCTCGAAGTCGACCTCCGCCAGCGCGAAGCCGTCGTCCAGCCGCGCGACCGCGGCCAGGCGCACCTGTTCCGGACCGACCGGCTCGATCTCGCCGCGCTCGAGCGCCGCGGCCCGGCGCTCGTCGGACGGAAGCCGGTCGCTCACGAGGACGCACCAGCCCTGGTCCGTGGCCCGCCCCACGCGGCCACGGAGCTGGTGGAGCTGGGCCAGTCCGAAGCGGTCCGCCCCCTCGATCACCATGACGCTCGCCGCCGGGACATCCACGCCGACCTCGACGACGGTCGTCCCGACGAGCACGTCCACGCGGCCGTCCCGGAAGCCGGCCATCGCGGCGTCGCGCTCGGCGGGTCGCAGGCGCCCATGCACGAGCCCCACAACAAGCTCCCGCTCGAGGCCGGCCGCCGAGAGCCGCTCCGGCGCGTTCAGGAGCGCGCGCAGGCGCGCCGCCTCGGCCTCCGCCCCGGCCACATCGTCGGGCGCATCCCCGGCCGCCGCATCCGCCTCGTCGATGTGGGGCACGACCACGAACGACTGCCGGCCTGCCGCCGCCTCACGCGCCACGAACGTCCACAGCCGGTCGAGGTAATCCGGATGGCGCAGGCCGGTGCGGATCGGCAGCCGGCCGCCCGGCGCGGTGCGCAGGTCGGTGACGTCCAGGTCCGCGTACAGCACCTGCCCGATCGTGCGGGGGATTGGCGTCGCGGTCATGAGCAGCACGTGCGCGGCCCCGCCGCGCGTCTTCGCCTCGAGCGCGCCGCGCTGCTCCACCCCGAACCGGTGCTGCTCGTCCACCACCACCAGCCCGAGGCGCGCGTAGGCGACGCGCTCCGAGAACAGCGCGTGCGTCCCGACGACGACCTGGGCGCGTCCATCGGCCAGCGCCTCCAGGACCCGGCGCGATTCCGGACCGGCGAGCGAGCCGGTCAGCAGCTCCACGGCGATCCCGAGCGGCCGCAGGAAGTCGTCGAGCGTCGCGGCGTGCTGGCGTGCCAGCAGGTCGGTGGGCGCGAGCAGGGCCCCCTGTACGCCCGCGCCGGCCGCCAGCGCCAGGGCGTACGCGGCGACCGCGGTCTTGCCCGACCCGACGTCGCCCTGCAGGAGCCGCAGCATCGGATGCGGGCCGCGGACGTCGTCGCGGACGGCGTCCATTGCGCGCCCCTGGTCGTCCGTGAGCTCGACGGGGCGGCCGAGCCGGACGGCCAGCGCAGCGGCGAGCGCGCGCCGCACGAGCGCGTCCTGCTCGGGAGGCGTCGCGATCGAGACCGAGGCCGCGACCGCCCGCTCACGGCGTCGGCCGACCATGCCCACCTGGAGCGCCAGCAGCTCGTCGAAGGCGAGCCGCCGAAGCGCGGCGTCGCGCCGCTCGAAGTCATCCGGGAAGTGCACCTGCGCGAGCGCATCCCCGATCCCGACCAGCCCCATCTCGCGCCGGATCGCCTCGGGCAGGTACTCCGGGTAGGGAGGCAGTCGATCGAGGGCCGCGCGGATGGCCGTGCGCAGCGTCCGGATCGGCAGCCCGGCAGTCAGCCCGTAGACGGGTACGATCCGGCCGACGTGCAGGAGATCGCCTTCGGGCGCCTGGAACGCCGGGTTGTCCAGCACGACGGTCGCGCCGCGCTTCTTCAGCTTGCCGGAGAAGATCAGGTCATCGCCCTCGCGGAGGCGCCGCTCGACGTACTGGCGGCCGTACCACTGGGCCTCCGCCGCGCCGCTCTCATCGACCAGGTCGGCCGTGGTGACCCGAATGCCGCGCCGGGCGGTGCGTCCCGACCGGACCCGGCTGACGGTGGCGCGCGCGCTCACGATCGTGTCGGGCGTCACGAAGCGGAGCGCCTGCAGCGGGAAGAGGACCCGCAGGTCGTCGTAGCGGCGGGGCAACCAGAGGAGCAGGTCACGCACGCTGACCAGGCCGATCCGGGACCCGACCCGCCGGAGAACGGTCGCACCGGGCAGCCCGCTGGCCGACAGCGCAACGCCGAACGGATCGGCCGCCAGGGTCGGAGGCGTGGGCGGCGTCGCGGTGCCCACGCCGTCCCCTACTCCGCGCTGATCAGGTAGCGGTAGTGGGGCTGGAGGCCCGTCCTCACTTCGACGTCGTCGAGCGCCGGCCAGCGGGCGCGGATCCGTCTCGCGAGGGCTTCCGCCTCGGCGAGGCTCGCGTCGGCGCCGTACCACAGGGTGACCAGGCCAAACCCGGCCCGGAACGAGCCGATCCCCTCGAGGATCGCGGTCTCCTGGTCGTCGGCCACGGCCAGCAGCCCGTCGTCGGGATCCAGCGCCATGGTCTGGCCCAGCCGGACCGGCCGGCCTCCGACGGTGGCGTCGCGCACGGCGGCCGTGACGAGCAGGGTCTGGATCTCGCGGCTCGCCGCGAGCATCCGCTCCGCGTTGCCGCTCGCGCCGTCCGCGACCTGGAGCGCCAGCAGCGCCGCGAGGCCCTCCGCGGCGTTCCGGGTCGGCACCACCCGGGTGGGGCGGTCGGCCATCTCGGCGGCCTGCCCGGCCGCCAGCTTCACGTTGGGGTTGTTGGGCAGGATCAGGATCTCGTCGGCCGGAGACCGGCGGATCGCCTCGAGGATCTCGCCCGCGCTCGGGTTCTCGGCCTGTCCGCCGCGGACGATCGTCACGGCGACCTCCCCGCCGAGCGCGGCCTCGTCGAAGTACGGCGCGAACCCTTCGCCGGGCACGACCGCGATGATTCCCAGGGGTGCCCGGCTGGTGTCGGCCTCGCGGGCCGACCCGTCGACGGGCTGCGCCGGCATGGCGCACTCGCCCTCCGCCGCCGCTCGCGCCTCGCGGACCTCCCTGGTCTGGTGGTCCAGGTCGACGACGGTCGCGTTGACGATCCTGCCAAGCCGGAGCGCATGGCGCACGACCAGGTCGGGGCGCCCGTTGTGGACGTGGATCTTCGCGATCTTGGCATCACCCGCGACGTTGACCGACTCGCCCGTCCGAACCAGGTAGGCGCTGATCTGATCCAGGTCCAGGAGCTTGCCCGGGAAGGGACGGATCAGGTAGACCGTCTCGTAGCCATGTCCGGTCTCGCCGAGGGCGATCCCGGCGGAGACCGGGCCCGGCACGGCCGGAATGTTCCGAAGCTGCGCCGGCGCGTCGCCCCGGAGGAAGTGGAGCGCTCCCTCGAGGAGCCGGACCAAGCCGGCCCCGCCGGAGTCGACCACGCCGGCGTCCCGAAGCACGGGCAGCAGGCTCGGGGTCCGCGCGAGGGCCTTCTCGGCCCCGTCGGTGGCACCCGCCAGGACGGCGCCGATATCGTTCTCCCGCTCCGCCGTGGCGACCGCCGCCGCCGCGGCCTCGCGGATCACGGTCAGCATCGTGCCCTCCACCGGCCGGGGGACGGCCCCGTACGCCGCCGTGCTGGCCAGCGCAAGCGCATGGGCGAGGTCGAGGCCGTTGAAGCGTCGCTTGCCGGCGAAGCCCTCCGCGAGCCCGCGCACGATCTGGCTGAGGATCACGCCCGAGTTGCCCCGGGCCCCGAAGAGGGCGCCCTCACGGAGTCGATCGGCGACTCCCTCCACGCTCGTCTCGTCCCGCACGTACAGGAGCATCTCCGTGCAGGTCGCGAACATGTTCGAGCCGGTATCACCGTCGGGAACGGGGAAGACGTTGAGGGCGTTGATCTCGTCGACGTGGCTCTCGAGGTTTGCGACCGCGGCTCGCACGGCCCCCAGGAGGCCGGCGCCATCGCAGGCGATCCGGACCACGCTAGGCGGCCCCCGGCGCACGACCCGACCCGCCCGGCTCCGTCGCCCGCGACACGTCGTCGAGCAGCGGCTCCCGCTCGGATGGCGGCTCGACCCGGCGGACACGGCCCTCCGGCGCGGCGGGCGGGCCCGACGCGTACGGCCGTCCACCGACGCGCTGGACATGGACCGCGACCGGGCCAACCGCTCGGCCCAGCGCCCGCTCGAGCCCGTAGCGGACCGCGGAATCGACCTGGCGGGCGACCTCCGCGACCGGGACGCCGTAGGCGACGGTGAGCCAGACCTCGGCTGCAATCACCGGTCGGACCGTCACGCGGATCGCCCGGCTGCCCATGCCCAGCCTGGCGCGCACGTGTGCCCAGACCGTCGGCTCGGTCAGCCCGGTCACGCCGTAGCTGCCGGTGGCGGCATCGCGGACGATCTCCTGTAATGCCCGCCGAGCCACGACGGCCCGACCCGGCACGCGACGAGTCGGCTCCTCGGGCATCGGGGGCATCACCTCGCGACTTGACCGCCGAACGCGGACGATGTGCTAGCATACAGCCTCCCCGGACCCCTTCCCGGCGGCGTATCAGCGTGCCGAGAGGGAGACGGGCAGGCGGACTATCCCGCCGACCGGAAACCCCGCACCTGAGGAACCCGATGGCCCGGAGCTGCGCGATCTGCGGCAAGGTCTCGATGGGCGGCTTCAACCCGCAGTCGAGCGGGATGAACCGCGTTCGTGCCCATCGCCGCTACCAGCCGAACCTCCAGCCGCTCGCGGTCGTCGAAGCCGGCGTCGCGACGCGCAAGCTCGTCTGCACGCGCTGCCGGCGCACCCAGACCAAGAAGAGCCGCTGACCTTCGCGCTGGGCCGCGTCCGGTCCAGCCTTCGACCTGCCGACCCGGCCCATGCCGGGTCGTTTGCCTGTCCGGCGCCGCGCTCAGCGATCCGCGCTGTCCAGCCAGATCGTGAAGGGACCGTCGTTGACGAGCTCCACTTCCATCGGCGCCCCGAACCGACCCCGCTCCACCTGCGTGCCGGTTCGCTCGACGGCAAGGCAGAAGCGCAGGTAGATCGCCTCGGCATGGTCCGGCGCGGCCGCGCCGGAGAAGCCCGGACGGCGCCCGCGTCGCGTGTCCGCGTAGAGCGTGAACTGGCTCACGACCAGCACGGCGCCCCCGACCTCGCCCAGCGCCAGGTTGGTGCGTCCGTCGCGATCCTCGTGGATCCGGAGCTCGACGACCCGCCGGGCGAGCACGTCGGCGACTGCATCGTCATCCCCGGGGGCGACGCCCAGGAGCACCAGCAGGCCGCGGCCGATCGCGCCGACCGGCTCACCGGCGACCCGCACCTCCGCCCGGCGCACGCGCTGGAGGAGCGCCCGCACGGGTCAGGCCCCGGGGTCGGTCGGTCGGTCGCCGCGATCCCCCAGGAGGCGCGCTCGCCAGGTCGCGGCCTCCGAGACCGCCCCGTCTCGCGCCGCGGCGAAGTGATCTCGCGCCCAGCCCTCGGCACTGCGCGGGATCAGCAGGTCGTAGTCGCGCACGCCGTCCGGGTTCAGCTGGCCGTCGCCCCGGAGCATCACCACCGGCACCCTGGCCCGCTCGATCGCATCCCGGAGGGGCCCCGCCAGGTGGCGCGGCAGCTGCGCGAAGCGAACCATCTCGTCGCGCGGGTGCGGCGGCACGCCCCCGTTGCGCTCGTTCGCGAACCCCTCGTCGGCGAGCGCCCGGACCAGGCGCACCTCGCGGGCCTGGTCGTGGCCCTTCGTGAAGAGGGCCGTCCCCACGACGAGGATGTCGGCCCCCAGGCCGCCGACCAGCTCGGCCGTCTCGCGATTCACGCCGCCGTCCACGTGGACCTCGCCGCCCCAGGGCTTGTGCGAGAGCAGGTCGCGGGCGGGCAGGATCTTCGCCTCGGCGACGTCCCGCATGAATGTCTGCCCGCCGAAGCCGGGCTCGACGGTCATCACCATCACGATGTCCAGCAGCTCGCGATAGGGCTCAAGCGCGGCGAGCGGCGTGCCGGGGCGGAGCGCGAGCCCGGCCGCCCGGCCGGCTGCCCGGATCCGGCGCAGCACGGGCTCGATCGGCTCGTTGACCTCGACATGGATCGTGATCGAATCGCAGCCCGCCTCGAGGAACTCGTCCAGCCAGCGTCCCGGCTCGTCGATCATCAGGTGCGCGTCGAACGGCACCTTCGTCACCGGGCGGAGCGCCCGGATGGTTCCCGCGCCGAAGGTGAGATTCGGGACGAAGTGGGCGTCCATCACGTCGAGATGGATCCGGTCCGCGCCGGCCCGGATCACCCGCCGGACCTCGTAGGCGAGATTGCCCAGGTTCGCGTTGAGGATGCTGGCCGCGATCCGCGCCCGACCCTCTCCCATCAGCGGCTCCCTCGGCGCGGCGCTCCGGGCGGGCGC
>JARLHH010000283.1 GCA_031292335.1 Candidatus Limnocylindrales bacterium
CCAGTCGATGCGCTTCTCGTTGAACGGCAGGCAGGTCTCGGTCGACCCCGAGCCCGGCGAGAGCCTTCTCGACGTGCTCCGCGAGCGCTGCGGGCTGCGCTCGATGAAGGATGGCTGCGCCCCGGAGGGCTCCTGCGGCGCCTGCACCGTGATCGTCGACGGCCGGGCCGTCGTGTCGTGCGCCCAGCCGGCCACGCGCGTGGCGGATCGCACCGTCACCACGCTCGAGGGGCTGGCGCCCGACGCGCGCGCTCTGTGGGCGGACTCGTTCGCGGTCACGGGCGCCGCCCAGTGCGGGTACTGCTCGCCCGGCATCGTGATGAAGGCGCAGGCGCTGCTCGAGCGCGAGCCGGCGCCGACGCGTGACGCGGTGGCGCGGTCGCTGGCCGGCAACCTGTGCCGCTGCACCGGCTACGTGAAGGTCCTCGATGCGGTCGACCTCGTCGCCGCGACCCGCCGCGGTCAGCCGTTCCCGGAGATCGAGCGCGCCGGAGGGGTGGGGTCGCGCACGATCCGGTGGGACGCCCGCGAGCTTGCCCTCGGCGAGCGGCCGTTCGTGAACGACATGTCCGCCCCCGGCATGCTCCACGGTGCGCTCCGTCTCTCCGACCACCCGCGGGCCGTCGTCCGCCGCATCGACACCACGCGCGCCGCCGCGGCGCCCGGGGTCGTGTCGATCGTGACCGCGGCCGACGTCCCCGGCGAGCGCTCCGTCGGGCTGATCGAGCGCGACTGGCCGGTCTTCGTCGCGGCAGGCGAGACGACCCGTTACGTCGGCGACGTCCTCGCCGCGGTCGCCGCCGAAACGCGGCACCAGGCCCGCGCTGCCGCCGCCCTGATCGACGTGGAGTACGAGGTCCTCATACCCCTCACCGACCCATTCGCCGCGCTGGAGCCCGGCGCCCCGGCGCTCCACCCGGGCGGGAACCTGCTGGCGACGTCGGTCGTGCGCCGGGGTGACGCCGGGGCGGCCCTCGCCGCGGCCGCCCATGTCGTGCGCGATCGCTTCACGACGAGCGCGATCGAGCACGCCTTCCTGGAGCCGGAGTCCTGCCTCGCCGTGCCTGGGGTCGGGCCGGACGAACCGGAGCTGCAGGTCTTCTCCCAGGGGCAGGGTGTCTGGGAGGACCGGCGTCAGGTCGCGGACATGCTCGGGCTTCCCGAGACTGCGGTCCGGGTCACCCAGGTGGCGGCCGGCGGCGGCTTCGGCGGCAAGGAGGACCTCGCCGTCCAGGGGCAGACCGCGCTCCTCGCCCGGGTCACGGACCGGCCTATCCTGCTCACGATCTCGCGGGCGGAGAGCCTCCGCCTCCACCCGAAGCGCCATGCCTTCACGATGGACTACGAGCTCGGCTGCGACGCCGACGGCCGCCTGGTCGCCGTCCGGGCCCGCATCGTGGGCGACACCGGCGCCTATGCGAGCGTCGGGGCGGCGGTCCTGGAGCGCGCGGCGGGACACGCCTGCGGCGCCTACCGGATCCCCAACGTGGACGTCGAGGCCCGCACGGTCTACACGAACAACCCGCCCGCGGGCGCCTTCCGTGGCTTCGGCGTCCCCCAGGTGACGTTCGCCGTGGACGGGCTCCTCGACCGGCTCGCCGAGCAGGTCGGCATCGACGGCTGGGAGATCCGCTGGCGCAACGCGCTCCGCGAGGGCGACCGGTTCGGGACCGGCCAGGTCCTGGGGCCCGGCGTGGGCCTCGAGAAGACGCTGCTTGCCGTGCGCGACGCGTACCGCGGCGCGCGGTTCGCCGGGATCGGCTGCGGCGTGAAGAACGTCGGGATCGGCAACGGGATGCCGGAGGGCGGCCGGGCGATCCTGCGGCCGGAGGCCGACGGCAGCCTGACCCTGTGGCACTCGTGGACCGAGATGGGCCAGGGCGTCCACACGGTCTTCTCCCAGATCGTGGCCCAGGAGGTCGGCGTCGAACCGGCCAGCGTCCACGTGCTCGTCGACACGGAACGCGAGCTGGACACGGGTCAGACCACGGCGTCGCGGGCGACCACGCTCGGCGGCCAGGCGGTGGCCGACGCCGCGCGCAAGCTGCGCGGGGCGCTGGATGCCCTGCCGCCCGGGGCGCGGCCGCGGGACCTCGCCGGGCGCGAGTTCCCGGGCGAGTTCGTGGTGAATTGGACGACACAGACCGTCGAGGGCATGCCGGATCCCGTGACCCACCTCGGCTACGGCTGGGCGACCCAGGTCGTCATCCTCGACGACGAAGGTCGCCTGGCCCGCGTGATCGCCGCCCACGATGTCGGGCGGGCCATGAACCCGACGCTCCTGGAGGGCCAGATCGAGGGCGGCGTGCACATGGGCCTGGGGCTGGCCCTCACGGAAGCGTTCGTCACGGAGGGAGGCGTGCCGGTGACCGACACGCTGAAGTCGCAGGGGATCATCCCGGCGTCGTCGATGCCCCCCGTCGACGTGATCATCGTCGAGGAGGCGCTGCCGGCGGGGCCGTACGGGGCCAAGGGAGCCGGGGAGGCCGTCCTCGTGCCGACGCCCGCGGCGGTCGCGGGCGCGCTGCACGCGTTCGATGGCATCCACCGGACGGCCCTGCCGATGCGGGATTCGGCGGCCGCGCGGGCCGCGCTGCCACGCCTGGCCCGCCCGCCGCGAGCGGGCCACGAGGGCTCCAGTGGAGACGTCGCCGCGCCGGCGGCACAGCCTGTCGCGCGACAGGGAGGGAGTTGAGCATGTCGGCCGTCACGCCGGGTCTCGTCTGCGCGCACCACCACCTCTACTCGGCGCTGGCGCGGGGGATGCCCGCGCCGCCGAAGGTGGCCACGAACTTCCAGGAGATCCTCGACCAGGTCTGGTGGCGCCTCGACACGGCCCTCGATCTGGAGATGATCCGCTGGTCGGCGATGCTCGGCGCCCTGGAGGCGCTCGAGAACGGCACGACGGCGATCGTCGACCACCACGAGTCGCCCAACGCCATCGAGGGCAGCCTCGACGTGATCGCCGAGGCCTGCGCCGAGGTGGGCGTCCGCTCGCTGCTCGCCTACGGGATCACGGATCGCCACGGGCCGGACGGCGCGCGGCGCGGCCTGGCGGAGAACGAGCGGTTCATCAAGGCCGGCGGCCGGGGCCTGGTGGGAATCCACGCCGCCTTCACCTGCTCGGACGAATCGCTGCACGCGGCCGCCGGCCTTGCCCGGGACCTCGGGGTCGGCGTCCACATCCACGTCTGCGAGGGCGTCGGCGACGTCGACGCGCCGCGGCGCCTGGCAGGGCTCACCCGCGACGACTGGCTCCTGAGCCACTGCGTCCACCTGCCGACCGACCACGAGCTGGCCGGCACGATCCTCCACAACCCGCGGTCCAACCTGAACAACGCGGTCGGCTATGCCAACCCGGCCCGCTTCTCCAACCCGGTCGCGCTCGGCACGGACGGGATCGGCGGCAACGTCCTCGAGGAATTCCGGCTGGCCTACGTCATGCAGCGCTCGGTGGACGTGACCTGCGGACCGGACACCGCCTGGTCATGGCTGGAGGCCGGCTGGAACCTGGTGCCGGAGGCGCGGACCGACGAGGTCACCTGGTCCTACGACCCGATGGACCCGTGGCACATCGCCTTCACGCCCGGCATCATGCCGCGGCGCGTCGCGGTCGACGGCGAGGTGGTCTTCGCCGACGGCAGGCCCACCCGCGTCGACGCGGACGAGGTCCGCGCGAAGTCCCGGGAACAGGCCGCCCGCCTGCACGCCCGCCTCTGACGATGGTGCTCGCCGGGCGTACGCACTCGATCCAGTCCATCACCGGCCGCCCGAGTCGACCGATGTCGTCCACCACCGCGCACGCTGACGAGGGGGCACCCGATGTCTGACCGGTTTCATCCCATCTCGATGGAGCAGCTGACCGACTGGGCCTTCACGGAGCTGGAGCAGAAGGCGTCGCTCTTCAACGTGCCGCGGTCGGCGTTCTTCGTCCCGCGTCCCGACCATCGGTTCCGGCGCCGCGAGTACGGCGTGGAGATCGAGACCCCGTTCGGCGTCGCCGCCGGACCCCACACCCAGATGGCCCAGAACATCATCACGGCCTGGCTGGTAGGTGCCCGGCTGATCGAGCTCAAGACCGTCCAGACGCTCGACGAGCTCGACGTCAACAAGCCCTGCATCGACGTCGCCGACGAGGGCTACAACGTCGAATGGTCGCAGGAGCTCAAGGTCCACGAGTCCTTCGACGAGTACCTCCGGGCCTGGGTCCTGATCCACGCCCTGCACCACAAGCTGGGCTGGCCCGGCGCGCGCCCCGGCATGATCTTCAACATGAGCGTCGGCTACAACCTGGAGGGGATCCGCAAGCCCAACGTCCAGTGGTATCTCGACGCCATGGCGGACGCCTCGGCCTACCTGCCGGCCGCCGTGGACGTCGTCGCCCGGCGCTACCCGGCGGTCCGGGAGCTGGACATCCCGACCCGGCTGTCCGACTCGATCACGCTCTCGACCATGCACGGCTGCCCTCCCGACGAGATCGAGCGAATCTCGCTGTACCTGCTCGAGGAGCGCGGCCTCCACACCCTCGTCAAGTGCAACCCGACCCTGCTCGGCGCCGAGCGCGTGCGCGGCATCATCAATCACGATCTCGGCTTCACCGACGTGCCGATCCCCGACGAGGCGTTCGGGCACGACCTGAAGTGGGCCGACGCGGTCCCCATGTTCACGAACCTCCGGACGGCAGCCGCGGCCCGGAACCTCACGTTCGGCCTGAAGCTGACCAACACCCTCGAGGTCGACAACTGGCGCACCGTCTTCGATCGCGACGCGCGCATGTACCTGTCGGGCCGGGCGCTCCACGCGGTCACGACCAACCTCGCCTCGAGGATCGCCGAGGAGTTCCGCGGCGACCTTCCGATGTCGTTCGCGGGCGGCGCCGACTGCTTCAACGTGGCGGACCTGCTCGCGTCGGGGATGCGCACGATCACGGTCAGCTCCGACCTGCTGAAGTCGGGCGGCTACCTCCGGATGCTCCAGTACCCCGAGAAGGTGGACGCCGCCTATGACGAGGTCGGCGCGACCGACACGGCGGACTTCATCCGGCGGAAGGCGCAGGTGGCCGGGTTCACCGGTGACGGCGCCGACATTCCCGCCTGCGCGCGCTTCAACCTGCGCCGGTATGCCGACGGGGTCCGCGCGGACTGGCGCTACCGCAAGGACTCGTTCCGCATGGACCGGTCCAAGACGCCCCGCACGCTGGACATGTTCGATTGCATCGCCGCGCCCTGCCTGGACGAGTGCCCGGTGGACCAGCAGGTTCCCCGCTACATGGCCGCGGTCCGTGAAGGCGACGTCCGGGAGGCCGTTCGCATCACCCGCCTCGACAACCCGCTGCCGACCATCCTGGGCCGCGTCTGCGACCACCTGTGCGAGAACACCTGCATCCGCACCCACCTGGACCAGCCGCTGGCGATCCGGCAGATCAAGCGCTTCATCATGGAGCAGGAGCAGGCGGGGCTCCCGACCCCGCCGCCGGCCGGTCCCGCGAAGGACACCCGGGTGGCGGTCATCGGCGCCGGGCCGGCCGGCCTCGCGGCCGCCGAGTGGCTGGCCCGGGCCGGCGTCCGGGTCACGATCTTCGAGGCCCATCCCTACGCCGGCGGGATGGTCGCCGGGGCGATCCCGGCCTACCGGCTGCCGCAGGCGCAGATCGACCAGGACCTCGCCGTCCTCGAGCGCCTGGGCGTGGAGATCCGCTACGGCCAGCGGGCCGGCGTGGACGTCATGCTCGACGACCTGCGCGGCCAGGGATTCGGGCAGGTGTTCATCGCGGTCGGCGCCCAGAAGGCGAAGACGCTGGGGCTGCCGGGCGACGACTCGCGCGACGTGATCGACGGGGTGACCTTCCTGCGCAGCGTCCGCGAGGGCCGGCCGATGCCGATCGGGAGGCGCGTGGGCGTCGTGGGCGCCGGCGACACGGCGATGGACTGCGTCCGGTCCGCGCGCCGCGTCGGCGGGACGTCCGTCTCGCTGATCTACCGGCGCACCGTGGACCAGATGCCGGCCGATCCGGAGGAGATCCACGCGATCCGGGAGGAGGGGATCTCGATCGTCGAGCTGGCCCGGCCGGTCGGCCTGCGGCTCGAGGACGGACGCCTGGCCGGGCTCCAGTGCATCCGGACCGAGTACGGCGGGAAGCGGGATGCCGGGGGGCGCAAGGTCCCCGAGGACGTCGCCGGCTCGGAGTTCGAGATCGGCCTGGACACCCTGATCCTCGCCATCAGCCAGCACGCGGTGCTCGACTTCTTCGGCGACCGGGCGCCGACGCTGACCCCGGCGGGCTACATCGCCGTGGACCCCGCGACCTTCGAGACCTCGGTCCCGGGCGTGTTCGCCGGTGGCGACGTCGCCGACCGCGGCCCGGCTTCGATCGTGAAGGCCGCGGCGGACGGCAAGCGGGTCGCGGCCGCCATCGCCGCCTCGCTGGGCGTCGCGGCCGACGGGAGCCCGGTCGTGCCCACGGCGGATGGCGTGCGGCCCGACCTGCAGGACCTGATCGTCCGGCGGGCGCGGCGGGAGTACCGGGTGCCGATCCAGGTCAGCGGGCTCGATCGCCGCGGCGGCTTCGAGGAGACGGTGCTGGGCTACACGGCCGAGGAGGCGGCCCACGAGGCAGGTCGCTGCCTGGACTGTGACCAGGTCTGCAGCCTGTGCGTCGGGGTCTGTCCCAACATGGCCCTCATGACGTACGAGACCCCGCCGGTGCATGCCAGCCTGCCGGTGCTGTCCGTCGCGAACGGCGCCGTGGTGGCGGGCGGCACGACACCCTTCGACGTTTCGCAGCGGCTCCAGATCGCGGTCCTGACCGACTTCTGCAACGAGTGCGGCAACTGCGTGACGGCCTGCCCCACGTCGGGGACGCCCTACCGCGACAAGCCGCGGCTCTACCTTGACCGGGCCGACTTCGAGGCGCAGGCCTCGAACGCCTACATGCTCCTCGGCGACGGGGTGATGGAGGCCCGGATCGACGGCAGCACGCACCGGATCTCGGTGAACGGCCGGATCGAGTACACGGCGCCCGGCTTCCGGGCGGTCCTGGACCGGGAGACGTTCGGGCTCGTCGAGGCGGTGTCCACCGGCGCCGCGGACGGGGAGCGCCTGTCGCTCCAGCCAGCCGCCGTGATGGCGACCGTGCTGGCGGGCGTGACCGGCTCGCTGCCGCACATCCCGACGGCCGCCCCGGGCGGCTCTCGGGTGGCGCCGCCGGCGCTGACGGGATAGCGGCGGGCCCGATGTCCGGCTCGACGCCGGCGTCGCTCGAGCGCTGCTTCCTGCCGTTCGCGATGGCAGCGCGCCGCGACCGGTAGGCAGGGCCCGCGATTCGGCGCGGCCGGCCCGCCGGGCGCCCTCGCCGCTACCGGCCGCCGGCGTCGCGCACGATGCGGTGGAGGGCGCGGCCCGCCACCTCGCGGCGGTACTCCGCGGTGGAGCGGACGTCGTCGATCGGCGTGATCTCGGCGCTCAGCGTCGCGGCGGCGACCGCAGCCACCTCCTCCGACGGTGGCGCGCCCTCCAGGGCCGCCTCCGTGGCCCGGGCCCGGATCGGCGTCGGCGCGACGGAGCCGAGCGCAACCCGGACGTCGTGCCACGCCCCGTCCTCCCTGCGCCAGGCGACCGCGAGCACGACCACGCTGATCGACTGGGCCTGGCGCGTGCCGACCTTGCGGAAGACCACCACGCGGTCGGGACGGATCGGGACCCGGATTCGCAGGATCAGCTCGTCGGGGGCGAGGGCGGTCCGCCGGTAGGCCGGGAAGAAGGCCGCGGCCGCGATGGTGCGCTCGCCGAGGGTGCTGCCGACCACGATCTCGGCGTCGAGCGCGAGCAGGACCGGCAGGCTGTCGCCCGCCGGCGACGCGGTGGCGAGGTTGCCGCCGAGCGTGCCACGGTTCTGGATCTGGACCGCC
>JARLHH010000284.1 GCA_031292335.1 Candidatus Limnocylindrales bacterium
CGCCGGCCGCGGCGACCTGCCCCGCGCCCGGCACGCGGCGCGCCGGCTCGCGCTCGCATCCCTGTTCGAGGCGGAGTTCGGTCAGCGAACCGCGGCGGCCGTGCTGGAGCGGCATCTCGCCGAGACCGAGGGCGATCCCGAGACAGCCGTCTACGCACGGAGCCTCGTCAGTACCGTCGAGGCGAACCGCGACACCGTCGACGCCCGGATCGAGACGGCGGCGCCCCAGTATCCGCTCACGACGCTGGCGCGGATGGACCGCGTCCTGCTCCGTCTGGGCGTGAGCGAGGTGCTACACTCGCCCGCAACGCCGGCCCGCGTGGCGATCGCCGAATGGGTCGAGCTGGCAAGGGTCTACGGAGGGGACCCGGCCCGGCGCCTGGTCAACGGGGTCCTCGGACGAGTTGCCAGGGAGGCCGCGGCCGGTGGCCCCGATGGGCCCACCCGCAACCCGGACCCCGACGAACCCGCAGGACTCCAGGAGGGTGCAGGCAAGTGGCGACCACCTACGAGCGGCTGAAGAAGATCGTCGTCGAGCAGCTCGGCGTCGACGAGACGGAGGTCACGCCCGAGGCCTCCTTCGTCGACGACCTGAACGCGGACTCGCTCGACCTCGTCGAGCTCATCATGAGCCTCGAGGAAGAGTTCGGGATCGAGATCTCGGACGAGGAAGCCGAGAAGATCCGCACCGTGCAGGACGCTTCCGACTACATCGACGAGCACGCCAGCTGACCGCGCCCGGCCCTTGCCGGGAGACGATTCGCGCGCCTCGCTTTCGCCCGCGGCGTTCGCCGTGCGCTTCGGGATCCCCTTTGACGACCCTGCCCTGCTGGAGCGTGCCCTCGTCCACGGGAGCTGGCTCCACGAGCACCCCGGCTCAGCCACGGGACACAACGAGCGACTGGAGTTCCTGGGCGACTCGGTGATCAGCCTGGTCGTCTCGGAGGCGCTCCATGCGCGCCATCCGGCCGATGACGAGGGTGTTCTCTCGGCGCGGCGCGCGTCCATCGTGAGCGCGCACGGTCTGGCCCGGCTGGCGCGCCGGATCGACCTCGGCGAGGCGATCCTCCTCGGCGAGGGAGAGGCCCAGCGCGGGGGACGGGCGCGGGACGCCCTGCTGGCCTCGTCGTTCGAGGCGCTCGCGGGTGCCGTCTTTCTCGATCGCGGCTGGAGCGTGGTGCGCGGCTGGCTGCGGGACATCGCCGCGCCGGAGCTCGAGGCGGATGCGCCCGCAGGCACGCTCAAGAGCCCGAAGAGCCGCCTGCAGGAGCTGACCCAGCGGTCAGGCGAGCGGCCCGTGTACCGGGTCGCGCAGTCGTCGGGCCCGGATCACGCCCGGGAGTTCGTCATCGAGGTGACGGTCGCAGGGGAGGTGATCGGCACCGGGACCGGCGGCTCCCTGCGGGCAGCCCAGACCGCGGCCGCCGAGGCGGCCCTCGAGGCGCTTGGTGGCCGTCCCGTGGTCAGCGCGCCGGTGCACGGGGGCGAGCCGGAGCCCGGTCCGTCGTGAGCCAGACGGGACGCCTTGTCGCGCTCCGCCTGCAGGGCTTCAAGTCCTTCGCCGACCGGACGCTCGTCGAGTTCGCGCCCGGGATCAACGCCGTCGTCGGCCCGAATGGCTCGGGCAAGAGCAACCTCGCCGACGCCCTGCGCTGGACGCTCGGCGAGCAGGGCCGGGCGATCCGGTCGCGGCGCTCCGAGGACGTCGTGTTCGCGGGGTCGGAGCGCCGGTCGGCCCTCGGGATGGCCGACGTGTCGCTGGTCCTCGACAACACCGACGGATTGATCCCGCTCGACTTCGCCCAGCTCGAGCTGGGCCGGCGCCTGTATCGCTCGGGTGAGAACGACTACCTTGTGAACCGCCAGCGGATTCGCCTGCGCGACCTGGTCGATCTGCTCGACGCGGCGCACCTGGCCGAGAACGCCTTCCTCTTCATCGGCCAGGGCATGGTCGACCAGGCCCTGGCCCTCCGGCCGGAGGAGCGCCGCCCCCTTTTCGAGGAGGTGGCCGGCGTGCGGCGGCACGAGCGACGGCGTCGACGGGCCGAGGAGCAGCTCGAGGAGGCCAGCACGAACCTCGCCCGGGTGGACGACGTGCTGGGCGAGCTGCGCCCGCAGGCCAGGCGGCTGGCCACGCAGGCCGAGCAGCACGCCACGCGCGCGCGGGCCGGGGAGGAGCTGGCGGCGGCGCTCGTGGCCCGGCTCGGCACGCGCTGGCAGGCTGCCGCGAGCGCCCATCGCCACGCCGAC
>JARLHH010000285.1 GCA_031292335.1 Candidatus Limnocylindrales bacterium
CATCAGCTGGGCCGAGCCCGGGACCATGAACGGGAGCACGCCGACTCCCTGGGGCAGGTTGACGATCGTCTCGGGCTCCCAGCGCAGCAGGCGGCGGTTGAAGTACGTCTCGTCGAGGTACTCGGGCACGTGGCTGAGATATACGAGGTGCGGGGGCTGGGCGTGCACGACAGCATGGAAGTTCGTGCCGGAACGGGCGACCGTGTCGTCGTGGACCCCGAGGTGCGAGTTCCACTCGCTGGTGAGCGATTCGAACAGGCAGCGCGGCGACGTGTGGAGCGTGCCGGTCTCTCCGCCCGGGTGAACCAGCACGACCCCGAGGTTCGCCGCCGGGTCGCTCGCGATGTCGCGGAGGCGCCGGCCCGATCCGGTCACGATGATCCTCCAGCCTGCCAGGTGCGGCGCCGGCAGGGGCAGCCGGATCTCGTCGCTGACCGGAAACTGGCGCCGAATCTCGAGCGGCCAGCCGACGCTCACCGAGATGTTCCCGGCGCCACCCTCGCTCGCGCCGAGCGCCGCGATGCGGCTCCCGGCTTCGCCGATCGAGACGAGGATCTCGCTGAGGTCGGGGAACGGCTCCTTCACGGACATGCTCTGACCTCGGTTCTCGACTCGTGCTTGAGGCTTCGCGTTGGCTGGCGTATTCTATGCCAAGTCGAAAGCAATCGTAAACACCCGCATTGATTCGTTCGGGTGCTCAGGATCCCTCCGGGTTCGGGGAAGGGGAAGCGGGACGACGATGAGCGAAGGTGGGAGCAGGCGCCCTGGCCGGCCGGCCGACGAGGGGCGACCCATCGTCAACACCCACATCCACATCCCGCCCAACTTCTCGGCCTTCGAGAGTGCCGAGGACGCCGTCGAGACCGCGGCCGCGGAAGGGGTCCGGGTGCTCGGCACGTCCAACTTCCACGACACGCGGATCTACGCCCGGTTCGCGGATGCCGCCCGGGCGGCCAGCATCCTTCCGCTGTTCGGCGTCGAGTTCATCAGCGTGCTCGACGACCTGCCCGACGCCGGCACGCGCGTGAACGACCCCGGCAACCCGGGTCGCATGTACGTCTGCGGGAAGGGCATCGACCCGTTCACGGCGCCGGCGCCCGATGTGGCGAGCCTGATGGCGCAGGCCCGGACCGCGGATGCGAACCGAATGCGCACGATGGTGGCGCTGGTCCGAGCCCGCTTCGCGGAAGCCGGGCTGGATACCGGGCTGACCCCGGAGAACATCGCGGCGGAGGTCGCGGAGCAATCCGAGGTCGCGGGCGACTGGGTCGTGCTCCAGGAGCGCCACGTGGCGATGGCCTTCCAGGAGGCGATCTTCCTGGCGGCGGCGCCCGGTCGCCGGCGCGACCTGCTGGCCAGGGTGCTCGGGAAGCCATTCGTCGGCTCGCTCGACGACCCGATCGGCGTCCAGGACGGAATCCGCTCCGGGCTGATGAAGGCGGGCGGGCCGGCCTTCGTGCCGGAGTCGCCGGTCTCGTTCCGCGACGCCATCCGGGTGATCCTCGGGCTGGGCGGCATCCCGTGCTACCCGACGCTGGCCGATGGAGCGTCCCCCATCTGCCCGTGGGAGGAGCCGCCAGAAGAGCTGGTCGAGCGCCTCCAGGCCAGCGGGATCTTCGTCGCGGAGCTGATCCCCGGCCGCAACCGGCCGGAGATCGTGGACGCCTACGTGGCTGCGTTCCGGGCGTCCGGCATCATCGTGATGGCGGGGACCGAGCACAACACGCGGGCGCGGATCCCGCTGGAGCCACGCTGCGTGGACGGGTCGCTGCCGTCGCCAGCCGCCCAGGCGGCGTTCTGGGAGGCCACCTGCGTGGTGGCCGCCCACCAGCACCTTCGGGCGACCGGCGAGCCGGGCTACGTGGACGGCGACGGCCGGCTCAACCCGGGCTTCCCCGACGGGGCGTCCCGGGTCCGCTGGTTCGCCGAGATGGGCGCAGAGCTGATCGACGCCGCGTCCAGGGTGGCGGCCCGATGAGCGCCCTCCAGCCGGGACGACGCGAGCTGCCGCCGAGGCCGGTCGCGACGCTGGACGCCCTCATCGAGGTTGCCCGGCGCTACGGTCGCGACCCCGAGTTCTCGAGAGGCGGGGGCGGCAACGCCTCGGCAAAGGTCGACCGCGTCCTTTACATCAAGCCGAGCGGCGTCGCCCTCGCCACGCTCGGCGTGGACGACCTCGTCGCGCTGGACATGGACCCGCTCCTCGAGATGCTCAGCTCCGGCGACGCGTCGCCCGACGCGGACGGATCCGTGGGGGACCCGGTCATGCGCGCCGGGATGGCCGCGCGGCTGGGTGACGCCGGCGGGCGCAGACCCTCCGTGGAGCTGCTCTTCCACACCTTCCTGCCCGAGCGCTTCATCCTGCACACCCACCCGGTCGAGATCAATGCCGTGACCTGCAACAGCGACGGCGCAGCGCTCGCCCGGCGCCTGCTCGGTGACCAGGCGCTGTGGGTGCCCTACACCGATCCCGGGCTCCCGCTCGCGCGCGCCATCGTCGATGCTCGCCGCGCCTACGAGGCCCGCACCGGCCGGCCGGCGCCGTCGGTGACCCTGATGCAGAACCACGGGCTCATCGTCGGCGGAGACTCGGCCGAGGAGATCGACCAGCGCTCCGCGTGGCTCCTCGAGAGGATCCGGGGCGCCGAGGGTCGCCCCCCGGCGATGCCCGCTGGATCCCTCCCCGGAGATCCCCGCCCGGCCGGCGTCCAGGCGGCTCGCCCGCGTGTGCTGGTCGAGGTGATCTCGCCGTTGCTCCGCGGGCTGCTGGCGGGCGGCGAGGCGCTCCGGATCGTGACGTTCGATGACGCGCCCCTCGCTGCCGCGTTCACCGCCACGCCCGCCGGACGGGCCTTCGTGCTGGGCGGACCGCTCACCCCCGACCAGATCGTCTACACGGGATCCTGGCCGCTCCTGGTGGACGTGCCCGTTGACGTCCCGGCGGAGGACCTGCCGGGGCTGCTCGACGAAGGCCTGCGCGCGCACCTGGCCGCCCACGGCACGCTGCCCTTCATCGTGGTCGTGCCGGGCCTCGGGTTGTTCGCCGCCGGTGACTCGTGGAGCGAGGCGGACACGGCGCGCCACGTCTACCTCGACTCGCTGCGCGTCGCCGAACGCGCCCTGTCCCTGGGTGGCGTGCGGGCCCTCTCCGACGTCGAGCGGACGTTCATCGAGGCATGGGAGGCGGAGTCGTATCGGCGTGCCGTCGCGGCCGGGGCCGCCGGTGGGGGCCGCGTGGCGGGGAAGGTGGCGCTCGTCACCGGTGCCGCCCAGGGCTTCGGGCTCGCCATCGCGGCGGACCTCGTCGCGCAGGGTGGCCACGTCGTGCTTGCCGATCTCAACGCGGCGCTCGCGGAGGCGAACGCCCGGGACCTGGAGGCTCGCTTCGGCCCGGGCCGGGCCTGCGCGGTCGGCATGAACGTCATGGACGAAAAGTCCGTCACCGACGGCCTCCACGCGACGGTCCTGCGCTACGGCGGCCTCGATCTCCTCGTCTCAAACGCCGGCGTGCTGCGCGCCGGCGGGGTGATGGCCCAGCCCGTGGCCGACTTCGACCTCGTGACGCAGGTCAACTACCGGGGCTACTTCCTGGCCGTCCGGGCCGCGGCTCCGATCATGGCGCGCCAGCACCGCGCGCGGCCCAACCGATGGTGCGACATCATCGAGATCAACTCCAAGTCCGGGCTCGTCGGCTCCAGCCGGAACAGCGCCTACGCGGGATCCAAGTTCGGTGGGATCGGGCTC
>JARLHH010000286.1 GCA_031292335.1 Candidatus Limnocylindrales bacterium
AAGCAGCACGCCCGGGGACACGCGGACGGCATCCTGCGCGAGGCGCCCAACGTCCGGAACGCGATCCTCAAGGAGGCGGAGAAGTCCGACCTCGTGATCATGGGTGCGTCCGCGGCACCGGAGGGATCGGCGGTCGCCAACTTCCTCTTCGGGATCCTGCCCGAGACGATCGCCGCGCGCGCACGGCCGCCGGTGATCGTGGTCAAGACCCGCGAGCGGATCGACACGGCCACGTTCGAGGAGCTGGCCGCCCGCGGCGAATCGCTGGCCGCCGCCGAACGCGCCGCTGAGCAATCCCGGGCGGTGCCCGTGCGGGTGGAGCGCTGGTTCGCGGAGTCCAACTTCCACCACGCGGAGTTCCACGACCTGCGCCGGCTCGTGGCGCTCAAGGAGAAGCAGGACATTACGGTCAGCCTTGTCTTACCGACATTGAACGAGGCGACGACGATCGGTCCCATCGTGCGTCGGGCACGGATGATGCTGATGGAGGCCGTCCCGCTCGTGGACGAGCTCATCGTGGTCGACTCCGCCTCGGAGGACGCCACGCGCGAGATCGCGGCCCGCGAGGGTGCCCGCGTCGTGCAGCACCCGGACGTGCTGGCGCGCTACGGCTCGTACCGCGGGAAGGGCGAGGCGCTCTGGAAGAGCCTGTTCGAGTCGTCGGGCGACATCGTCGTGTGGTGCGACACGGACGTCCGCAACTGGCACCCGCGGATGGCCTACGGCACGCTGGGCCCGCTCCTCGTCGAACCGCGGATCCAGTACGTCAAGGGCTACTACCAGCGCCCGATCGTCGAGGGCGGCGTGCTCCGGGAAGGCGGCGGGGGCCGGGTCACCGAGCTCGTTGCGCGCCCGCTCATCAACCTGTTCTACCCGGACCTGTCGGGGTTCATCCAGCCGCTCGCGGGCGAGTACGCGGGCCGCCGCAGCCTGATGGAGACGCTCCCGTTCTTCACCGGCTACGCCGTGGAGATCGGGCACCTGATCGACATCGCCGAGCGGGTCGGGCTCGACGGCCTCGGCCAGGTGGACCTGGAACGGCGGCTCCACCGGAACCAGGAGCTCGAAGGTCTGTCGCGGATGAGCTTCGTGATCATCCAGGCCGTCATGAAGCGGCTGGAGGAGCGCGGGCGCGCCCGGCTTTTCGCCGAGATCGGCTCCACCATGAAGCTCCCGCGTTCCGGGGCGGATCGCCTGGGCCTGGAGATCATCGAGCTCGCGGACCGCGAGCGCCCGCCGATGATCCGGATCCCGGAGTACCTCGAGAAGCGTGCCGGTCGCGCGGGAGCATAGCGACGTGCCGGCCGTGCCAGGCATGCCAGTCGTGCCGGGCCGAACGCTCACGGTCCTGGTCGCGCCCGATTCGTTCAAGGGTTCGCTCACCTCGGTCGAGGTCGCGCATGCGCTCGCCGGAGGCTGGGTGCGCGCCCGCCCGGACGATCACCTGGTCCTCGCCCCGCTGGCGGACGGCGGGGAGGGAACGCTCGTCGCGATCGAGGCCGCCGGCGGCTGGACGTGGCAGGTAGCCGCCGCACACGACCCGCTGGGCCGGCCGCTCGTCGCGCGCTGGCTCCGCAGCACCGACGGGTCGCGCGCGGTCGTGGAGCTCGCGGCAGCGTCGGGCCTTTCACGGCTGGCCGCCAACGAGAAGGATCCCACCGGCGCCTCCACGTACGGGACCGGCGAGGTGATCCGCGCCGCGCTCGACGCGGGCGTGCGGCGGATCGACCTGGGCGTCGGTGGGAGCGCCACCACGGACGGCGGACGGGGAATCCTCGACGCGCTGGGGATCCGGGCAGGGCTCGGGCTCCGCTCGATCGCCGAGCCGGGAGCCCTCGTCGACCTCCAGGGCCTCGACCCGCGCCTCGGCGAGGTGTCGTTGCGCATCGCGTGCGACGTGACGAACCCGCTCCTGGGGCCGCGCGGCGCGGCTGCGGTCTACGGCCCCCAGAAGGGCGCCGGACCCGCCCAGGTCGAGGAGCTCGACGCCGCGCTCGGCCGCTGGGCCGACGCGCTGGAATCCGCCACCGGCCGCCGGGAACGCGACACACCCGGCGCGGGGGGGGCGCGCGGCGGCGCGCGGCGGG
>JARLHH010000287.1 GCA_031292335.1 Candidatus Limnocylindrales bacterium
ACGCTAATTGAGTTTAGTTCAGACGTGTTGTCTGCCTATGGGGGGGCGCCGCCTGCCGCGGCTAGGCTGGCGCGCAGCTGGCCGACGACAAGCCCTGAGATCTGGTCGACGCTCGTGAGGGAGCCGGACGTCGAGACGGGGATCTGAGTACCGTCGGTCGAGAGCTGGCCCGCCGGGAGGGTCAGGTTGTTCGCGGTCAGGACGCCCTCGACCTGGTCGATCGAGATGCCGGCGGCCGCCATCCTCAGCGGGTCCAGCGTCACGACGAGCCGGCTCGTGAGGCCGCCCGCCAGGTCCACCGAGGCGACGCCGTCGAGACCCTGCAGGTCGGGCACGACCTCTGCCGCGGCCACCTGCGCCGCCGTCGCCTCGCCGTCCGGGCCGCTGCCGGAGATCGACGCGATGATGACCGGCGACGCGTTGATGTCCAGGGAGCTGACCTTCGGCGTCACGTTCTGGGGCAGCGCGAGCGCCGCGACGTTCTGGGCGATCGTCGCCGTGGTCGCCTTGACGTCCGTCCCGTACGCGAACTGGGCGACCACGAGGGCCAGCGAGTTGGCCGAGGTCGACTGGATCGTGTCGAGACCCGGGACGCCGGAGATCGCGCGCTCGATCGGCTTGGAGACCTGGTCGGCGACGTCCGAGGCACCCGCGCCCGGGTCCGCGGCGACGACGGTGATGATCGGCAGCGCGATGTCCGGCAGCAGCTCCTGCTTGAGGCTCCCCCAGGCGGAGATCCCGGCGATGAACAGCGCGACGGCCAGCAGGAGCGCAACGCTCCGCTTGCTGACGGCAAGCTCGGTGAGTCGGCTCATTGCTGGTCTCCTGTGATGGAATCCTGGCGTCGGTCGTGAGCCGCGGCGAGCGCGACCCCCGGAGATGGGGCATCGGCTGCGGCAGCGAGCAGGAATGTGGCGCGTTCGACCAGGCCGAGCTCCGCGTCCCCGAGGCGCTCGAGGACCCGGCGAAGCTGGGCGGCGTTGAGCTCGCGGAAGCGCTCCAGGTCGGCGCGCCCGGTCGGCGTGATCGTCACGACCACCTGGCGGCGGTCGGCGGGGTCGTCGTGGCGATCCAGCAGCCCGTGGTCCACCAGGCGGTCCACCAGGCCGCTCGTGGTGGAGATCGACACGCCGAGGCGGACGGCGAGCTCCGACATCCGCATCCCCTGCGCCGCGGCGACCAGGTAGAGCACCTTCGCCTGCGACATGGTGACCGCCACTTCCAAGAGCTCGGGCGCATGGAACGCCGCGACGCGGCGCATGAGCAGCTCGTACGAGGCCACGACGCGCTCGATGCGCGCGACGCGGGCTGGCTCATCGGGTCGCATGAACAGGAGCGCCTCCGTGATCGTTCGTACGACACGAACCATATCGGAGATGCGAAGGAAATGGACTGGACGGCACCGGTGCCGACGACGGACGGGCGGGCGGACCGGCTACCATCCGGCCGTGACCCGGACCTCTGCACGCCTCCAGGCGGATGACACCGTTCCACCGCCAAGGACCATCACGCCTGCGGTCGCCCGCCGCTTCCTGGTGCTCCGCCACCTGCTGGCGCCGCCACGGGCGCTGCCGCCCGGTGAGCCCAGCGTTCTCCGGGTGCTCGAACGCCTCGGATCGCTCCAGTTCGACCCGCTCGAGATCGCCGGTCGCAACCATGACCTGGTGCTCCAGGCGCGCATCGCCGGCTATCGACGGGAGATGACGGACGCCCTCCTCTACGAACGGCGGCTCCTGTTCGAGGCCTACAACAAGGGCCTCAGCCTCCTGCCCACGGCCGAGCTGCCCTTCTACCGCCTCACCTGGGATCGAGCCCGCGACCGGCACGCTGCCGGCACGTTCGACGAGCACGCGCCGCTCGTCGAGGAGCTGCTCGACCGGATCCGCCGGGACGGCCGCCTTTCCTCGACCGACGTCGAGCCGCGCGCGTCGATCGACTGGTACTGGCGGCCGACCAACCAGGTCCGCGCGATCCTGGAGGCGCTGGCCGAGGCCGGCATCCTGGGGATCGCCGGGCGCGATGGCAACCGGCGCGTCTACGACCTGGCCGAACGGCTGTTCCCCGCCGGCCTCCTCGCCGAGCGCCGCACCGTCCGCGAGCAGGCCAGGCATCGGCTCCTTTCCCGGTACCGGGCGAACGGGCTGCTCGGCGCCGGTGGCCAGGCGGAGCTCTGGATCGGGACGGGCCGGGCTGCGCCCGACCCTGCCCATGCGGAACACCCCACCCGGACGGAGCTGCGCGCAGAGCTGATCGCCGAAGGCGCGCTTGTCCCCGTGCTCGTCGAGGGGTTGCGCGGCCAGCGCCTGGTCGTCGCCTCGGACCTGTCCGCGCTGGAGCAGGCCGCCACCGAGATCACCCTTGGTTCGCCTCCCGGCGACGCGGCCAGCGCCGTCAGCTTCCTCGGCCCGCTCGATCCGCTGTGCTGGGATCGCGACCTGCTCCGCGGGCTGTTCGGGTTCGACTACGTGTGGGAGGTCTATGTCCCACCGACCAGGCGCCGCTGGGGCTACTACGTGCTGCCGATCCTCTTCGGCGACCGCCTCGTCGGCCGGATCGAGCCGCGCTTCGATCGGCCCGCCCGCGCCGTCCGCGTGCTGGGGACATGGTGGGAGCCGGACTTCGACCCGCTGGAGGCAGACGGGTTCGTGCCGGCTTTCGCTTCCGCGCTGGGCGCCTACCGTGCCTTCGGCGGCGCGACCCGCGTCACGTTCCCCCGGGACCGTTCGAGCCGCGCCCTGGCTGGCGCGGTCGCGCGGGCCGGCTGACGGACAATCAGGCGGAGAGGCCGACGGCCGACGACCAGGGCCCGACGTTGCCGGCCTTGTCACGCGCCCGGACGCGGACCTGGACGCGGTGTCCGAGCCCGACGGAGGTCGACCAGGATTGGCGCGTCGTGGAGGTCCAGACGGAGACCCACGCCCCGCCGTCGACCCGGCGCTGGACCTCGAAGGAGCGCAGCCCGGACATCAGCGCGGCGAGCGGGCTGTCGTTTCCCGTCCAGGTCCACGTCACGAGGCGGACCGCGCGTCGGGAAGCGAGGATCATGTACGAGCCGGGCGCCGGTGCAAGCATCTTCGCCCAGGGCGCCGTCCGGTCGGGTCCGCGCAGGAAGATCACCGTCCAGTACCGGTCGCCACCCGCAGTCACGGCGAGCCCGACGCCGAGGTAGTTGTAGTCGGTCGAGCGAATGATCGCGACGTGCTCGGGGGAGCTCAGCCAGCCCGCGTTCACCACGTTCAACGAGCTCGCGAGGCCGGGGTAGTTGTTCCAGCCGATCGTCTCGCCGACGGCATACCAGATGATGCCCGCGGCGCGGACCAGGTCCAGCGCGGTTCGTCCGTCGGGCTGAACATGGCTGAGCTGGCCAGCCGCGGCCATCGCGCCGGAACGTTCGCGCGCGATCGCGGAGAGCCGCGAATCCACGCGCAGGGCCGCGAGCCCGACGGCGGCGCGGTCGGCGTTCACCTGCGCGACGAGGCGCGCCTCGGCCGCCGGGACGGTCAGGGTGGCGGGGCTCGCCACCGGGGCAGCCGCCGGCTGGGCGGCGGCCAGGACCGGGATCGCGGCAGTACCGGCCGGGATGCCCAGCATTGCCGCCGCAAGGACGAACGCGAGCAGCGCGGGGCGGGCCCCGCCGTGGGTCGGTCGCGTCAGGAGGTTCGTGCCCAAGGTGGCCAATGATACCCGGCCCACCCGGTGTCGTTGCCGCCGGCATCCATCCGGGCACCGGGCGCCGTCCCGGAACCGGGCCATGTCCCGACCCGGCCGACGCCCACCGGCGCTCTTGCGCACCGTGTGCGAGGATCAGGCGAAGACAACCCCAGCCGTGCAGCACGGAGGACCCGATGGCAGCAGTGCGACGCGCCGAAGCAACCTGGACCGGCTCCCTCGCCGAGGGAAGCGGCATGATCAACTACGTGACCAGCGGGTCGTTCACCCGGCTGCCGGTCAGCTGGGCCTCGCGGACCGAAGAAGCCAATGGACGAACCAGCCCCGAGGAGCTGGTGGCGGCTGCCCACGCCTCCTGCTACGCGATGTCGCTCTCGGGAAGCCTCGGCCGCAACGGCACGCCCCCGACCTTGCTGAAGGTGGCCGCGACGGTCACGTTCGACAAGGTCGCCGCCGGCTGGAGGGTGGTCTCGTCCGCGCTGACGGTGCACGGCGTGGTCCCCGGGATCGACGCGGTGACGTTCACGTCCCTCGCCGAGGCGGCGCGGGACGGCTGCCCGATCTCGACGATGATGCACGGCAACGTGGCGCTCTCGGTGGAGGCGACTCTCGAGGGCTGATCAGGCGATCGGCCCGATCACGCGATCGTGAGGAGCCGGCGCGGGTTCTCCACGGTCATCTGGCGGATCTCGGCCTCCCCCACCCCGGCCGCGCGGAGCCTGGGCAGGAACGTCTCCTGCAGGTACGTGTAGCCGTTTCCCCCGTAGTAGCGCAGCTGCTGGTTGTGGCAGACGTCCTGCGAGAGGAAGACGCGGTCGGCCCGGCCGCGCCCGAGCAGCTCCAGCAGCAGCGGGATGAGGCGCGGCTCGGCCTTGCGCTCCTGCGGCGTGAACGACATGCCCAGGAAGTCGAACTCGATGCTGGCGCCGCGCTCCATGATCGCGACCCAGTAGTCCAGCACCGGGTACGAGTCTGCGTGACCGACGACCACGCGGGCCGGGTCCGCACCGGCCTCCTCCAGGACGTGAAGCTGGGCCAGGCCCACGTCGCTCATGACGGCGTGCGTGACCACGCCCAGGCCGGTCGCGCGTGATGCACGGCCGACGGCCCGGAAGACCCGCTCTTCCTGCGCGGAGAGCCACGGCTTGTCCGAGCCGATCTCGCCGATGATCCCGGGCCGGACGCCCGTGCCGTCCGCGCCCCCGAGGATCTCGTCGACGAGGATCTGCGAGAGCGCCTCGACAGACCGGCGGTTCACGAGCGCCTCCGCCGGGTAGTACGCCTCGCGATACCAGCCGCAGCCCATCACGAGGTGAAGCCCCGACGCCTCGGCCAGGCGGCGCAGGCGGAGCGGGTCGCGCCCGATCGCCGCCAGCGTGAGGTCCGCCAGGCATGTCCCGCCGAGCTCCCGGAAACGGGCCAGCTCGGGCAGGATCAGGTCGTCCTCACCGGTCAGCTCCCAGTAGTCCCAGCGGTCGGGGATCTGCCACAGGACGCAGCGGGTGTGCTCGTGGGGAAGGGTGAACCCCAGCACCTCGGGCGGGACCGGACCCAGGACGGTCTGGACGTGGGGCGGCATGCCTCGATCATAGCCGCCGCTCGACCGCGCTATCCTGACCGGCAGCCGCGGCGCTCCGTGACCCGGCGATGATCCGACCCACATCCCAGAGGTCCCGATGTTCCTGCGCTGGGGCGCCTTCGTCTACCGGCATCGCCGGATCGTGGCCCTGGTTGCCCTCGTCGTGGCCGTCGTTGCGCTCCCGTTCGCCTCCCGTGCATCCGCCCAGCTCACCTCCGGCGGCTGGCTGGATCCGCTCTCGGAGTCCTCGCAGGTGGACAGCCGGCTGGCGGCCGAGTTCGGCGGCGGCAAGAGCAGCCTCCTGGCACTGTTCACGCGGGTCCAGCCCGGCGCGGACGCGACCTCGACCGCCTTCCAGGCCGCGATCGCGACCGCCGTGGCGCCGCTCCGGAGCGACCCGGACGTGACCGACATCGTCGGCTACGCGAGCACCGGCGACCCTCGCTTCGTGAGCGTCAAGGGCGATGCCGCGTACGTGGTCATCAACCTGTCCGTCACGGACGAGCAGTCCGTCCCGCTCTATCCGCGCCTTCGCGCGGAGCTGGCCCCGCCGGCCGGCTACGCCGTCAGCGTCTCCGGCTACGCCCCCTTCACCATCGACACGTCGAACTCGGCGGGCAAGGACCTCGAGCGCGCCGAGCTGGTCAGCCTGCCGATCGTGGCGATCGTGCTGCTC
>JARLHH010000288.1 GCA_031292335.1 Candidatus Limnocylindrales bacterium
CACTCCGAGGAGCTCGCCGGCCGCGGGAGCGTGGCACGGGGAGCACCGGTACCCCGGCTCCAGGGACGGTGCCACGGTCACGATCGACGCTTGCGCGAGTTCGGCCGGGAGCCAGCTGTCGCTCACGGTCGGAACAGGCGAGGAAGGCGTCGCCGGTGCGGGGGTCGTGGATCGTGCGGACGGCAGCGGCGTCACGGGAACCGTGCCGCAACCGCTGACGATGACGGTGAGCGCGACGGAGAGAACCACGGCGCGTCGGACAGTCAAGCGCGTTCTCCATGGGTCCTGCCAATGGTCCGAGGCACCCTGCGGATGCTACGTGTATCCCGTCGTCGATGGTCGGTCTGGGTCAGCAAGCCCGCGTCACACCGCGTCGTCGAACTCCAGCACGCCGATCAGGTTGCCGTCCGGGTCCTTGAACCAGGCGGCCCGTCCTGCGCCGACGCGCCCGATCCCCTGCTCGGTCTTGGGCACGTCGTAGTCGAGGAAGACGACGCCGCGCCCGCGGAGGTCCGCGACCTCGGCGGCGATGTCGGGCACGGTGAAGGCCATCTGGGTGTGGCCGCCGGTCGCACGGGCGCCGGCCTTCGAGATCGCGAAGAGCGACCCGTCGCCGGCTCGATAGAGGATCGCTCCCGGGCGCTGGGCGAACGGAACGAACCCGAGTGTCTCCTCGTAGAAGGTCCGTAAGCGCTCCGGGTCCGGGGTCGGGAGCGTGGTGTGAACGCGTCGATCCGGCAGCATTCTGTGTACCCCCCTGTGTGAGTGCGTAGGCAACCGCCACATTCTGCGCGAACGCGCCGGTTCGGCCCTTGCCGGCGCGCCGCCTGTCATGGCGGCGAGCCAATCGGCGTCTGTCGGGGGTGACAAACGTCCTTGACAAGCCAGCCCTGACAAGCTAGCTTGACAGCATGACGAACGGAGTGCGCCAGCTGCGCGAGAGCCGCGGCCTCAGCCAGGGCCAGCTTGCGCAGGAGCTGCGCGTCTCGCGCCAGACGGTCAACGCGATCGAGACCGGCCGCTATCTGCCTTCACTGCCGCTGGCTTTCGCGATCGCTCGCTTGTTCGGCCGGCCAATCGAGGAGATCTTCCATGACGACACGCATGTCTAGGTGGCTCGTGCCGGCGGTCGGTTTCGTCCTCGGCCTGCTCATGGCCCTGGCCCTGCTGGGCCGCCACGCCAGCCTTGGGCAGGCGGCCGTGGCCTTCGTCATCGTCGCCGGCTACGCGGTCGCGCTGCGCGCGCTCCAGTCGCGATCGGACATGGCCAGCCTCCTCTCGGGCCTGCCGCGCGACGAGCGCTGGGAGTCGATCAACCTGCGGGCCCTTTCGCTCGCGGCCCAGGTCACGGCGGTCGTCCTGGTTGGCGCGTTCCTGGTGACCCAGTTCGGGGGCGGCGACTCGACGCCGTACGCCTGGGTCGGGGTCGTGTTCGCGGTGGGGTACCTCGGCGGGCTCGTCTGGTACCGGAGCCGGTCCTGAGCGCGACGCTCACGCGCGCCGCCGCCGAGGAAGCCTGTCTCGCCCTCCCCTCACTCGTCGGGGCGAGGGGGAGGGCAGGCAGGCGGCTTTCCGGTCGAGCTACTTCTTGATGTAGATCGTCGATGGCGGGATCATCCCGTACCGCTCCATCGCGGCCGCCATCTCGGGAGTGGGGGGTGCATTCACGGCCGCCTGGAAGGCGTCCATGTCAGGGACGTCCCAGGTGCTGGCGACGCGGTTGCTGCCATCCGCAGCGACGTAGCTCGTCCCGTCCGACGCGACGGCGGACATCTGGGCGATGAGCTGCGGTTTGAACTTCAGCCACGCCTCGACATCCTTGACCGCCGCGGTGACCACGATCTTCGGCATCTGAGCCCCCTATCTTGGAGGCGCGTCTCGACAGCCTGATGGCTGGAACGCCCCCCGGTGCGAAGGCGGCGAGTATAGGAGCGGGCGTGCTTCTCGTCCCCGCTGGGGTGCGCGGCCGCCGGGCCGCGTCCGTGCCGAGATCAGTACTCGCCTTTGATCACGAAGAACGAACCCCGGATGGTCCCGGCCAGCTTCGACTTCTGCCTCGCGAACTTGAACCGCGGGGCCAGCTCGGCGGGGACCTCCATCCCGTCGGAGAGCTTGAACCCGACGGCCCGCTTGCCGGCGTCGTCGATCGTGTACAGCACGTTGATCGACAGGCCGCTCTC
>JARLHH010000289.1 GCA_031292335.1 Candidatus Limnocylindrales bacterium
CGAATCGTCGACGAGTTGAGCGCGCGGTAGTCGATCACCATGCGCCGCGTGCCGTCCGGCTTCGCGACGAGGAACATCGGCGAGCCCCACGGCGACCGCGATGGGCGGATGAAGCCCTTCGCGAGCAGCTCCTCGATGATCTTCCCCGCGGCCTCGGTGTCCTCCGCCGACATCCGCGGACCGTACCGACCGATCGGCCGCGCGTTCTCACCCGTCGGGATGTGGACGCCCTCGACGCCGCGGAGTGGTGGCAGGCCCGCGGGCAGCTCCGCCGGAAACACGTCGGCGAACTCCTTCGTCAGCCGCGCGAGTGTCGCCGCCGCCTCCTCGCCCTCCTCGCCCGGCAGGTGCGCCTTCGCCTCCCCGTCGGCATCGCCCGGAGGCGCGGCTCCGTTCGCCACGCGGTTCACCCCGAGCCTCGCCGCGCACGGTCGGATCCATATCGGCGTGATCCGGAGCTTTCCTTTCGGCGTCTCGACGCACGCTCGCTCGAGCTCTTCCGCGGTCATCACCATCTCCGGTAGCTCCTTCCTCGCCACCGCCGCGAGTCGCCACATGCTGTGATCGCGACCCGCGGTGTCGCCCTCCGCCCGCGGTTCCTCGCCTCCGGCGTCCGCGACCTCGAGACCGTCGTCGCGCTCGGCGTCACCTTCGACCGGCTCGACCAGCGTCTGCTGCCCGGCCGTGCTGGTCAGCTGCACCGTGCGCGGCCAACCGAACTGCATCGCGGCCTTGAACCGATCGAGGAACCGCACACCGAGGAGGAGGTCGTACCCGGGCGACAGCTCCCGCCGGCGGTGACACCAGCGTGTCCCACTCCGCGGTGAACTCCCGCTGCGACCCGGTGGCGTCCTTCCCCGCGAACGACACCTGGAGTCCGCGGACGAGTTGCGTCAGCTTCGTCTCGCCGCCGAACGCCTCGACCGCGATGCCGAACAGTCCGTGCTCGACGGTCGCCGCCATCTTCTTCACCAGCGACGGCGCGACGAAGCACGCCTGCGAGCCGGA
>JARLHH010000005.1 GCA_031292335.1 Candidatus Limnocylindrales bacterium
ACCAGGAGCAGGTCGAGCGGCGAGTCGAGGTCGATGCCCAGCCGCCATCGAGCGAGCCCCGAGACGGGCACGCCCGCCACCTCGGCCAGCCAGCGCGGCAGCGGGTTGTCGGAGGGGAGGTCCGGCACGTCGCGCAGGTCGCGCAGCAGGGTCGCCCCGGAGATCGCGACGACGTCCGCCGAGTACACGTTGTTGGCGAGCGCCGCCGGGTCGACCCGGCCGGCCACGGCCACGAACGCCCGCCGATCGGGGGTGGTCGCCAGCGGCACCGCGCCCGATCCCAGCACGACCATGCCGCCCGCACCGCACTCGAGCGCCTCTCCGACGAGCCCGCGCAATCGGGCTCCGAACGGGAGACCGTCCGGCGGTCCGGCGATCACCCGGACGTCCGTCGCGCCGGCCGCCTCGAAGCCGCGCCGGTGGCGTTCCGCCAGCTCCGCCCGGGCCGCGATCAGCGCCCGCTCCAGCGGGCCCGCGTGCGGCCCCGTTTCGGCGTGCAGAATCCTGACGGCGACGGGTGACATGCCCGAACGGTACCCCGGAGGCGGCAGGGTGGGACGGGTGCGAGCGTACGTGGGGCTCGGGGCGAACATCGGCGATGCCGCCGGCACCCTGGCCGCCGCGGTCCGTGCCCTCGCCGCGCTGCCCGGTGTCCGGCTCGCAGGCGTGTCGCGGCTCTACGCAACCACGCCGGTCGGCGTCACGGACCAGCCCGAGTTCCGAAATGCCGTCGTCGCGCTCGACGTCCCGGCCGGCCCGGATCCCTCCGCCGGCGCGCTGGCCCTGCTGATCGCGCTCAAGGGGCTCGAGCGCGCATTCGGGCGACGCGACGGCCCGCGCTGGGGTCCGCGCGCGCTGGACCTGGACCTCCTGCTCTTCGGCCGCCATCGGGTCCAGGTGGAGCGGCCGCCGGAGGCCCGGAGCGACGATCGGACCCGGGACGAGGTGCAGTGGCTCACCGTCCCGCACGCGAGCGCCCGCGAGCGCCTCTTCGTGCTGGCGCCGCTGGCCGACCTCGCCCCCCACCTGCGACCGCCCGGCTGGGGTGAGACCGTGGCCGCCGCGCGCCGCCGGGCCGAGCTGCGCGAAGGCGAGGCAGCAGCCAGCCCGCTCGGCGAGTGGGACGCGCCAGGCGGACTCTGGGCGACAGATCGAGACGACTGAACGCCGCCCGCCGCGACGACCGGGTCTAGACGCGCCGACGGGGCCCCGATCCGCCAGACGCCTGCTAGTGGCGGAAGTGGCGCCGCCCCGTGAAGACCATCGCCAGGTGATGTCGGTCGGCGACCTCGATCGCCATCTCGTCACGGCGTGAGCCGCCCGGCTGGACGATCGCGGACACCCCGGCGATCGCGGCGTGGGCGATCGCGTCCGGGAAGGGGAAGTAGGCGTCCGAGGCCATCACGGCCATCTTCGCCCGGTCGCCGGCGCGCCGGAGCGCCACCTCCACCGCCACCTGGCGGTTCACCTGGGCGGCGCCGATGCCGACCGTCTGGAGGTCCCGGCACAGGACGATCGCGTTCGAGCGGACATGGGCCACCACGCGCCAGGCGAACATGAGGTCGGTCAGCTCCTCGAGCGTCGGCCGGCGCTGGGTGACCACGCGCAGCTGGCCCCGGTCGATGGCCGTGTGGTCCAGCGTCTCCACCAGCAGGCCGCCCCCGATCCGCTTGAAGTCGAGCGCGGCGATCCCGTAGTCGCGCAACCCGTCCAGCGGATTGGGCGGGACGAGGAGCACTTCCAGCCCAGGCCGCTCGGACAGGGCCAGCAGGGCGGCATCGTCGTAGCCCGGGGCAACCACAGCTTCGAAGGTTCCCGCGGCGATCAGCTTCGCCGTGGTCACGTCCATCCTCCGGTTGACCCCGATGATCGCCCCGAATCCGGCAGCGGGGTCCGTTTCGAGCGCGCGCCGGTAGGCCTCCGGCAGCCCATCGTCCGAGGCAAGCCCGACCGGATCCGTGTGGCGAACCACGACCGCTGTGGGGGCGGAGAAGTCGCGCGCGATCACCCATGCGGCGTCGAGATCCAGGAGATCGTTGAAGGTGGGCGGGCGGCCCTGGAGCTGGACCGCATCCGCCAGCTTGCCGTCGCGGTGGGTCGTCTCCCGGTAGAACGCCGCCCGCTGGTGCGGGTTCTCGCCGTAGGGCAGGTCGGTCACCTTCTCCAGCACGATCGACACATGGGGCGGGAAGGGATTGCCCGTGATCTGGTTGAGGTACGCGGCGACCTCCGCGTGGTGCGCGGCGACGACGGCGAACGCCTCCGCGGCAAGCCGCTGGCGCAGCTCCGCCGAGACGCTCCCACGTTCGCGAATCTCCGCCACGACTTCCGCGTACGCGGACGGGCTGCTGACCGCGGCGACGCCGGCGTGGTTGCGCGCGGCCGCCGAAAGGAGCGCCGTCCCGCCGACGTCGATCATCTCGAGCGCCTCCTCGAGCGGGAGGCGACGCTCTCCGACCTGCGGGGCGAACGGCTTGACGGTCACGACCACGAGGTCCAGCAGCCCGATGCCGTGCTCGGCCAGCTCAGCGAGCTCTTCGGGCCGGTCCCGGCGGGCCAGGATCCCGGCGTAGACCGCGGGGTGGAATGTCTTCACGAGGCCGCCGACGAGTGGCGGGACGTTCGTCAGGGTCGTAACCGGGAGCGCGTCGATGCCGTCCGCGAGGAGGTGCTCCCGGGTCCCGTCTGTCGCGTAGAGCTCGACGCCGAGTCCGGCGAGGTCCCGGGCGAGCGCACTGATCCCCTCGCGATCCGCGACCGATAGGAGGGCTCGCACCCGGATCAACCTCCCGCGTCAGCACAGCCGAACACAAGCCGCCCTGGGCGTCGGGTCGGCTTCGTACCTGGCGGCGAGTATACGCCGCGAGCATGGCATACTCAGTGTCCGGCGCCGGGTGGCGGCGCCGCCGGTGAGTCGCGCCGTTCGCAGCGCCCGCCGAGCCCGCCAAGCGACGGAGGTCCGCGCCCGTGACCCGCCCGCCCTGGGAGTACCTGTTCAGCACGTTCAACGACAAGGTCTTCCCGGACCTGTTCAACGCGATCTGGATCTTCTCCCTCGTCGGGATCGTTGCGATCGTGGTCCTGTACAACGTCCGGACGCGACAGCTTCGCCGCCACCCCCCGTACCTGGACCTCTACGAGTGGCTGCTCTGGACGTCGATCTCGCTGTTCTTCCTGCTGCTCGTGTACGCCATCTTCCACTTCGACTTCATCTTCACGGTGGTCACGATCCCGATCGGGCTGGGGGTGCTGGCGTGGGTGCGCTTCGTCCGCTTCCCGCCCGAGCTGGCGCGCTACCAGCAGCAGCTTGCCAAGGCGCGCTTCTACTCGAAGCAGAAGTTCGCCCACCCCGAGTCCACGATCCGGCCCAAGCGGGCCCGCCGCCGCCGCTGAGGGTGGAGATCCGTCGCTTCGGCGTCGGACACCGGCGCCCGGACGGACCCTCCGGGACGACGGGCGTCGCTTCTGCGGTGATCCACGCCGACGCCCGCGGCCTAGTCGCCGAGCTCGCCTTCGCGCGCCGAGCCACGATGGAGCTGCATCGAAGCGCGAACAGCGCCTGGCTCGTCGTCGTGGAGGGCGGTGGCTGGGTCCAGGTTGCCGATGAGAAGGCGCGCGTCGCTGCCGGCGAGGCCGTTCTCTGGCCGGCCGACCTGGAGCACGCGGCCTGGACCGAGCTCTCGGAGATGCGCGCGTTCCTGGTCGAGCTTGCCGGCGCCGACGACACGGCCGCGCGCGGGATCCTCGAGGGACGAGCGCTCGAGCTGACGCCGGGCAGTGGCGCGGATCCGGGACAGGCAGCGGGTGCCGGCGCCGTGCCCGCCCCGCCGGTCGAGGGCTCGCTGGCGCCGGGCTCGACGGCTGGCGCGAGGACCGCCGCGGAGGGCGAGCCGCTCTGAAGGCGGCGGTCTGGATCGCGCCCCCTCGCATCACCAGACATCGGGTCGGTTCGGCCGTTGATCCCGCGGTAGTCGTCGGAGTGCTGCCTCTCGCACAGGCTCTCACCACAACGTGCAGGAGCCGCCGTCCGACGACCGCGCGCAAGCGGAACGGGGACAGTCCAAGCACGAGGGCGGCCTCGTGGAGCACGGACGCGCGCGGTATCGCGCCTGCGGCCCCGGGCATCCGGGCGTAGTCGCGGCTGCAAGTCCGGGAATCAACACTCTCGCAACTACCCCGCGGTCGAATTACGATGGCGGCCCTCGATCTGCCCACTGGCGGCGCGGCCCGGGCGGCGGCCTTGGCAGCTACCGCTTCGCGAGAACGGCCCCGAACTGGCCCAGGATGGCCGCCGTGGCGCCCCACACGATCCGGCCCTCGACCATGTAGGCCCCGTAGCGGAGGGGCCGGCCGAGCGGATCCGGGTCGACGATCAGGGGGGCAACGTCGGGCATGAACGCCGCCACCGGCGCCTCGAGGATGGCCGCCACTTCCCGGCGATCCGGCACGAACCGGGGCCGTCGCGCGGCGATCGCGACGATTGGCTCGACGCGGAAGTTGCTGGGTGGGATCCACAGCGCGTCGAGGGAGCCGACCACGTCGATGCCGTCGCGGTCCGGGTCCAGGCCGACCTCCTCGCGGGCTTCGCGCAGAGCGGTCGCGGCCGCGTCGGCGTCGTCGGGGTCGACCTTGCCGCCTGGCAGGGACACCTCGCCGGAGTGATCGCCGCCGTACTCGACGCGTTGGGTGAGCACGAGCCATGCGTCCCCGTCCGGCCCGGGGTAGACGAGGACGAGCGCGGCCGCCGGCCGAGCGGTCCCGGGTGCCGCCGGCCGCTCGATCGGGATTCCCTCGGGCAGCCGCACGGGCCGCAACCAGGCCGGCGGCGGCGGGAGCGGGCGGCGCACGGCGATCATGCGCGCGCGAACCTCGTCAGGCGTCATCGGTGCCATCGTAGTGCGGCTGCGCCGGGACTCCCCGCGACGCAGGGCCCCGCGACCGGGCTGGCCGACGCAGCGCCGGTCAGTTGAGCAGCGGCCCCTCGTCCCCGTCCGTCTTGCGGGTCGGCGGGAGGTCCAGGACCGATGCCGCCGCGCCGGGGTGCGCAGCGTCGCGTCCGCCGCTCCGCGCGTCGCGCCGATCGGAGGCGTCCGCCACGACCGTCGCGCCGCTGCTGGTGAAGACGAGCGTCCCGGAGACCGGGTCCGCGTCGACCGTGATCGCGTCGCCGGGCTTGAACTCGCCGCGCAGGAGCGCCCGTGCCAGCGGGTTCTCCACGAGCCGCTGGATCGTCCGCTTGAGCGGCCGGGCTCCGTACGAGGGGTCCGTCCCGTCCCGCGCGATCACCGACTCGGCGGCCGGCGACAGCGTGATGGCCAGGTCGTGCGTCGCGAGCCGCGCCTGCAGCTCGCGCAGCAGGAGCTCCACGATGCGCTCGAGGTCGGCCTCCGAGAGGGCGTGGAAGACGATGATCTCGTCCACCCGGTTGAGGAACTCGGGCCGGAACTCCGCCCGCAGGGCGCCCAGCACCTGCCGCTTCATGGCCTCGTAGGCGGAGTCGTCCGGGCTCGGACGGCCCGTGAACCCTGTGATGAGCTGGCTCCCCACGTTGCTGGTCATGATCACGACGGCGTTCTTGAAGTCCACCGTGCGTCCCTGACCGTCGGTCAGCCGCCCGTCGTCGAGGACCTGGAGCAGGACGTTGAAGACGTCCGGGTGGGCCTTCTCGATCTCGTCCAGGAGGATCACCTGGTAGGGGCGCCGGCGGACCGCCTCGGTCAGCTGGCCGCCCTCCTCGTACCCGACGAAGCCGGGAGGGGCACCGATCAGGCGCTGGACGGAGAACTTCTCCAGGTACTCGGACATGTCGATCCGGACCATCGCCTGCTCATCGTCGAACAGGAAGTCGGCCAGCGCGCGGGCCAGCTCCGTCTTGCCGACACCGGTCGGGCCGAGGAAGAGAAACGACCCGATCGGACGGCGCGGGTCCTTGAGGCCGGCACGCGCCCTGCGAACCGCGTCGGAGACGGCTTCGACCGCCTCGTTCTGGCCGACGACCCGGTCGTGCAGCCGGTCCTCCATGTGGACCAGCTTGGCCATCTCGCCCTCGAGGAGCTTCGTCACCGGGATCCCCGTCCAGGCACCGACGATCTCGGCGATGTCGTCCGCGTCCACCTCTTCCTTGAGAAGGCGGGGTCCGCCGTCCGTGGCTGCCAGCGCGGCTTCCTGGGCGCGGAGACGCTCCTGGAGCTGGACCCGGGTGCCGTACTTGAGCTCGGCCGCCGTGCCGTAATCGGCTTCGCGTTCGGCCTGGTCGATCCGGACCGCGAGCGCCTCCAGCTGGGACTTCGTCTGGCGGAGGCCGGAGATCGCCTGCTTCTCGGTCTCCCAGCGCTGCTTCATCGCCCCGGCCTGCTCGGCGATCTCGCCCAGCTCGGCCTCAAGGGTCGCCAGGCGGGTCTTGGATGCCTCGTCCTTCTCCTTGCGCAGCGCCTCCCGTTCGATCTCGAGCTGGATCCGCCGCCGCTCCAGCTCGTCGAGCTCGACCGGCATGGAGTCGATCTCCATCCGGAGGCGGCTGGCCGCCTCGTCGACCAGGTCGATCGCCTTGTCGGGGAGGAAGCGTTCGGTGATGTAGCGGTTCGAGAGCGTGGCGGCGGCGACGAGCGCGGAGTCCGTGATGCGGACGCCGTGGTGCACCTCGTAGCGCTCGCGCAGGCCGCGCAGGATGCTGATCGTTTCCTCAACGGTCGGCTGATCCACGACCACGGGCTGGAAGCGCCGCTCCAGCGCCGCGTCCTTCTCGATGTGCTTGCGGTACTCGTCGAGCGTCGTCGCGCCGATCGTGTGGAGCTCGCCGCGGGCGAGCATGGGCTTGAGGAGGTTGCTGGCGTCCATGGCGCCCTCGGCCGCCCCCGCGCCGACCACCGTGTGGAGCTCGTCGATGAAGAGGATGACCCGCCCTTCGCTGTCCTTGATCTCCTTGAGGACGGCCTTCAGGCGCTCCTCGAATTCGCCGCGATACTTCGCCCCGGCGATGAGCGCCCCGAGGTCCAGCGCGACGACGCGCTTCTCCTTGAGCGTTTCGGGCACGTCGCCGCGCACGATCCGCTGGGCCAGCCCCTCGACGATCGCCGTCTTGCCGACGCCCGGCTCGCCGATCAGCACCGGGTTGTTCTTCGTGCGGCGGCTCAGCACCTGGACGACCCGCCGGATCTCCTCGTCCCGGCCGATCACCGGGTCGAGCTTCCCCGCCCGCGCCTCCTGGGTCAGGTCGCGGCCGTACTTCTCCAGCGCCTGGTAGGTGCTCTCCGGGTTCGGCGAGGTGACGCGCTGGCCGCCCCGGACGCCCGTGAGGGCGCCCAGCACGGCCTCCCGGCCGGCCGCGTGTCGCTCCAGGAGCGCCTGGCCCTCCCCGCCGGCGTCGATCGCGCCCAGGAGCAGGTGCTCCGTGGAAACAAACTCGTCGGACAGCCGGCGTGCTTCCTCGGCCGCCCGCTCCAGCACGCGGCGAGCGCGCGGATCCAGGGTCAGCTGCCCGCCGGCGATCTTCGCGCGACGGGCGAGGAGCGCGGCAAGCTCGCCGCGGAATGCGCCGAGATCCACCCCGATCCGGCGCAGCGTCTGCGCCGGGACGCCTTCGTCGTCCTCGACGAGGGCGGCGAGGATGTGCTCCGCGTCGAGGATGGGGCTCTGGAGCCGCTCGGCCAGGGCCTGGGCACCGGCGATCGCCTCCTGCGCCTTCTGGGTGAAACGGTCCAGGTTCATCGTGGTCTCGGATCCTTCCGGTCGGGGAATGCGGGGGTGGTGGCGCGGTGCGTCCGCAGGCTGATCACTCGGCGGACCGCGGGTCGGGCTGGTCGACCGCGTCCAGGAACGCGACGGCCGCCTGTCGGCCCGCCTCGTCGAGGGAGGGCAGGACGACGCGGACCTTCACGTGGAGATCGCCGCGGCCCTCGCCCTTGAGACGGGGCATGCCCTGGCCGGCCAGCCGGATCACCCGCCCGTTCTGGGTGCCCGCGGGGACGCGGAGCAGAACGCGCCCGGTCAGCGTTCGAACGGGGACTTCCGCGCCGAGGAGCGCCTCGCCGAGCGTCACCGGAAGCTCCCGGCTCAGCGTCGCGCCCTCCCGGTGGAAGACCGGGTGCGGAGCGACCTTCGCGATGAGCACGAGATCGCGCGCCGCGGCGCCTGCCGCGCCGCCGCGCCCGCGCAGGCGGATCCGGCTCCCGGTCTCCACGCCGGCCGGGATCTTCACCTCCAGCCGCGCGCCGTCCACCTGCACGAGCCGGGTCGCACCCTGAAACGCCTCCTCCAGGCTCACGTCCACGTGCGCCTCCACCGCCGGTGCGGCGGCCTGGCCGCGCCCGTGCCCCGCGCGGCCCGGTGCGGTCGGCCCCCCGCGTCCGGCGATCTCGTCGGCGTCGTCCGGCAGGCCGCCCGCGAAGAACGTGCGGAAGAAGTCGGAAAAGTCGCCGCCGTCGCCGGCGAACTCGAAACGGATGCCGCCGGCCCCGGCGCCGCCCATGCCCGCGCGCCGGCCGGCCCCGGGCCCGCGCCTCGAGCCGAAGCCCGCGAAGGGACCGCCCGCTCCGAACGGATCGCCGCCGGGCTGGGCGCCCGCCCGAGCGTAGTCCTGCCAGTGCACGCCGAGCTCGTCGTACTGCGAGCGCTTGGCGGGGTCGGCGAGGACCTCGTTCGCCTCGTTGATCTCCTTGAAGCGGCGCTCGGCGTTCGTGTTCCCGGCGTTCCGGTCCGGGTGGAACTCGCGAGCCAGCTTCCGGTAGGCCTTCTTGATCTCCGCGGCCGTGGCGGTCTTCGGCACACCCAGGGTGGCGTAATAGTCCTTGTAATCCATCGTCCCCCTCCCTCAGCGGCGCCGGAGGCGGGTGTGGGGTCCCGGTGCGATCAGCGGCTCGACGCGATCGCGGCGGGCTGATCGGCAGGGAAGCCGGACCGTGCGGGCACCGCGAGGGGCTCGCCCTTCTTCTCGCCGCCGCCCGTCTCGGGGGAACGCCGCTGGAGCGGCTGCGGGTGTCGCCGCAGGGCCGCGTCCAGGACCTGGTCCATCGAGTCGACCAGGACGACCTTGATCTGCTTGCGGATCTCCTCGGGAATGTCGCGGAGGTCCTTCTCGTTCTTCTTCGGCAGGATCACGACCCGCGCCCCCGAGAGGTGCGCGGCAAGGATCTTGCTCTTGAGGCCGCCGATCGGGAGGACCCGGCCGCGCAGGGTGATCTCGCCGGTCATCGCCACGTCCTTGCGGACCGGGATGCCGGTGAGCGCGCTCACCATGGCCGTGGCCATCGTGATCCCGGCGGACGGGCCGTCCTTCGGGGTGGCGCCGGCCGGCACGTGGATGTGGAGCGTATTCTTCTCGAAGACCTCGCGCTCGATCCCGAGCTTCGTGGCGTTGGCGCGGATCCACGAGAGCGCCGCCCGCGCGGATTCCTTCATGACATCGCCAAGCTGGCCGGTCAGGATGAAGTCCTCCCGGCCCTCCATCTTCGTCACCTCGACCGCGACGATGTCGCCGCCGACCTCGGTGACCACGAGTCCCGTCGCCGCGCCGGTCTGGTCCTCGGACTCGAGCTCACCGTACTCGAAGCGCGGCGGCCCAAGAAAGACGGCGAGCTTCTTGATGTCGACCAGGGTCTTGCGCGTGCGGCCCTCGGCGACCTGCCGGGCGACCTTGCGCATGATGTTCGCGAGCTCACGCTCCAGGTTCCGGACGCCTGCCTCGTGGGTGTAGCCCTGGACCAGCTCCACGAACGCCTCGTCCGTGATCTCGATCCGCTTCTCGGTCAGGCCGTGGTTGTGGAGCTGCTTGGGCACCAGGAACCGCTTCCCGATCTCCACCTTCTCGCGCTGGGTATAGCCGGGGAGCTGGACGACCTCCATCCGGTCGCGCAGCGGCGCCGGGACGGGGTCGAGCAGGTTCGCGGTGGTGATGAAGAGGACCTTGCTCAGGTCGAACGGCACCTCGAGGTAGTTGTCCTGGAACGTGTTGTTCTGCTCTGGGTCGAGAACCTCGAGGAGGGCGGACGACGGGTCGCCCCGGAAGTCCATGCCCAGCTTGTCCACCTCGTCGAGCATGAAGACCGGGTTGTTCGAGCCCGCCGTCTTGATGCTCTGGATGACGCGGCCCGGCAGCGCTCCGATGTAGGTCCTGCGGTGGCCGCGGATCTCCGCCTCGTCGTGCACGCCGCCCAGGCTCATCCGGACGAACTTGCGGCCCATCGCGCGCGCGATCGACTTGCCCAGGGAGGTCTTGCCGACGCCCGGCGGTCCCACGAAGCAGAGGATCGGGCTCCGGATGGTCGACGCCAGCGTGCGGACCGCCAGGTACTCGAGGATCCGCTCCTTGATCTTCTCCAGGCCGTAGTGATCCTCATCGAGGATGCGGGCGGCCTCGCGGATGTCCAGGTTGTCGTCCGTGGACGTGTTCCAGGGCAGCCCCACCAGCCAGTCGACGTAGGTCCGGATCACGCCGACCTCGGGCGAGGCAGACGGGATGCGGCTCATCCGGTCGACTTCCTTGAGGGCGCGCGCTCGGACCTCGTCCGGCATGCCGGACTGCTCCACCTTCTCGCGGAGCTCGTGGATCTCGGCCTGCTGGGGGTCGTCCTCGCCCAGCTCGCGCTGGATCGCCTTGAGCTGCTCCCGGAGGATGTACTCGCGCTGGGTCTTGTCGAGCTCCGACTTGACCTCGCTCTGGATCTTCCCCTTGAGCTCGAGGATCTCCACCTGGCGGTTCAGGAAGGTCGAGACAAGCTTCAGGCGCTCGACGACGTCCACCGTCTCGAGGAGCTCCTGGCGCTGCTCGGTGGACATGTCGGGACTGTAGGCGACCATGTCGGCGAGGAGGCCCGGCTCGCTGATGTTGCGGGCCGCGACGGCTGCCTCCGGCGGGACCGGTGCGCCCGACTGGACGTACTGGTCCATCTGGGCCTGCACCGTCTTCATCATCGCCTCGACCTCGACGCCCTTCGGTGAGGCGTCCGGCAGCTCCTCCACCGTTGCCACCAGGTGCGGGCTGGTCGACACGAACCCGTGCACGCGCAGGCGGCTCTGGCCCTGGACGATGGCACGCACGGTGCCGTCCTGGAGCTGTACCACCTGGGCGATCTTGGCAAGCGTCCCGATCGCGTAGAGCTCGGAGGGCTCGCTGATCTCCTCGGTCTCGGCCCGCCGCTGGGTGACCAGCGCGATGAGGCTCCCTTCGGCGACCGCGGCGTTGAGCGCGTTGACGCTCTTCTCGCGGCCCACCTGGAGCGGCACGATCATCTCGGGGAAGATGACCGTTTCGCGAAGTGCAACGAGCGGCAGCTCGCGCGTCCGGGGCTGCGACGCGCCCTGGGCGTCTTTCCTGGTTCTCGGCATCACGCCCTCCTGGCGCGTCTGGGACGGTGGCGCTCCCCCGGTTTCGGGGCCGGCCCCGTGACTGGGGCCGGGTGATGGGGGAGCGCGGCGGGTTGGATGGGTGTCGTCCCGATCATGGCGCGGATCGAGGGCGCGGTGTGGGCGGTGCGATTGTGACGGCCGGCGGGTCAGAGCCCATGCTGTGCCGCAGGCTCGGGTGCGACCGTGCTGCCACGGTCACCTTGCTCCCATTCGTCCGAGAGCGCCTCCAGGATGCGGACCCCGAGACGCTCCTCGAGCTCGAAGAGGATACGGACGCCGGCGAGGTTCACCCCGCGGTCCTGGGTGAGGTGCCGGATCCACAGGATCCGACGCAGGTCGTGGTCGGAATAGAGGCGAATGTTCGTGGGCGTGCGAGCCGGCTCGATCAGGCCCTCGTCCTCGTAGATCCGGAGCGTCCGCGGATGGACCGCGACGATGCGGGCCGCCACGGAGATCACGTAGACGGGGCGAGCAGGGTCCCGATCGAGCCGGCTGCGCTGCACGGGCGTTGGCGGCTCAGCGGCCGCTGCCTGCCCCGACGAGCTCACGCTCGGGCTTGCTCTCGGCCGCGGAGCCGGCCGAGATCTTGATCTGCTTCGGCTTGATCTCGTCAGCCTTCGGGATGCGGAGCGTGAGGACGCCATGCTCGAAGCTGGCGGTGGCGCGCTCGCCCACCAGGCCCTCCGGAAGCTCGAGCGTCCGGCTGAAGCTCCCATGCCGGATCTCGTTGAGGATCCACGAGTCCTCCTCGCGGCGCTCCTCTGCCTTCGTCTCGCCCGCGATGGTCAGGGTGTTGCCGGTGAGGGTGATCTCCACGTCGTCGGGCTTCCACCCGGCCAGGCTCGCCCTCACGACGAGCTCATCCTTGTTCGTGGTGATGTCGAGAGCCGGGTCCGCCCCGGTGAACGTGGCGCGCCAGAACCGCGGCCTGGCGTCCTCGTCGAAGAGGCGCTCGACCGTGCGGCGCAGGGTGAAGAGGTCGTCCCAGGGACTCGCTCGACGGATCAGGGTCATGGCATGCACCTCCGGGTGCTGTGGTTTGTTTAACGTCCCCGCCACGAGGCGGAGCTGGTCCGGCCGGCGAAGCGCCGCGCTCCGGCTCCGGGAGCCTTGGAGCACTTTGGAGCGAACCTTCCGGACACGGTTGAAGAATAGAACCATGACAATGCCATTGTCAAGAGATTGGCT
>JARLHH010000290.1 GCA_031292335.1 Candidatus Limnocylindrales bacterium
GCCACCGCCGCCATCCTGGCGCTCCTCCTCACGCCGCTCGTTCGCTGGTTCGCGCGCCGCTTCGACGTCCTGGATCATCCGGGAGAGCGGCGCGTCAACACCGCCCCGGTGCCGCGCGGCGGAGGGATCGCGGTGGCCGCCGCGTTCGTGATCACCGCGCTCGGGCTGATGGCGGCCGACGCGATGTTCGGGATCTGGCCCGCCGCGGACGCGCCCGTGGCGAGCGAGGTGGTCGCGCTCATCGGCGGGGCGGCGCTGGCGGCCCTGATCGGCAGCCTGGACGACTGGTTCGACCTCCGGGCCCGCTGGCAGTTCGCCGGGCAGCTCCTGCTCGCGGGCGTGGCGTTGAGCCTCGGCATCACGGTGAGCCAGCTTGCCAACCCGTTCGGGCCCGGCTTCATCCACCTCGACGGGGCATTCGGCGCCGGATTCGCAGTGCTGTGGATCCTGGGGATGATCAACAGCATCAACTTCATCGACGGGCTGGACGGGCTCTCGTCCGGGGTTGCCCTCATCGCGGCGCTGACGCTGGGGACGATCAGCCTGACCGGGACCATCGACCAGCCGGCGATCGCCCTCCTCTGCTTCGCGCTGGCGGGAGCGCTCCTGGGCTTCCTCCGCTGGAACCTTCACCCGGCCTCGATCTTCGTCGGGACCAGCGGTGTGATGGTGATGGGCTACGTGCTGGCGCTGCTCGCGATCCTCGGCAGCGCCAAGGTGGCGGTCGCCCTGTTGGTCCTGGGGGTCCCGATCATCGACACGTTCTGGATCATCGTGCGGCGCCTGTCCGAGGGGCGCTCCCCGTTCTCGCCCGATCGCGGCCACATCCACCATCGCCTGCTCGATCTCGGCCTGTCCCACCTCCAGACGGTCCTCGTCATCTACGCGGTCTGTATCGCCCTGGCAGTGCTCTCCCTCGTCCTCTCCGGGACGGGCCAGATGTACGCGTTCCTGGGCGTCTTCGTGATCTTCGGGCTGGGGCTCTTCCTGCTGAGCCGCGCCGCGGGCGGGGACGGGGCCGCCTGACGGCGGTACGCTGTCGGCGCCCGACCCAGCCGGGTCGGACCCGCTTGCCGTGAGGTGGCGACGTGAAGCGGTCGCGCCAGGAATCGTGGGCCCTTGACGCGGTCGGCGCGCTCGTCGCGGCGCCGGGACTCCGGACGTGGCTGGCGGTCGTGGGCGCGGCGCTCGCGATCGGGACCGCCGGGTACATGGTCCTCGAGGGATGGAGCCTCTCCGACGCGCTCTACATGACGGTCATCAGCGTCACGACCGCCGGCTTTCGCGAGGTCCGCACGCTTGACGACAGTGGCCGCGCGTGGACGATGCTCGTCACAGGCTTCGGGGTCGTCCTGATATTCGGCAGCGTCGGCCTCCTGACCGAGTACCTCGTGACCGAGGCGACCAGTGGACGGAGGATGGGGCGCCACATGACACGCCAGGTTGACGAGCTCCGCGGCCACTTCGTCGTGTGCGGCTACGGCCGGGTGGGGTCCACGGTCGCGCACGAGCTGGTCCACGACGGGGAGTCGTTCGTGGTCATCGACGTCAACCCGGAGTCGCTCCGGCGCGCCCGCGACGACGGCTACCTGGTCGTGGAGGGCGACGCCACCGACGACGCCACGCTGCGCGCCGGCGGGATCACGCGGGCGAAGGGCCTGGTCGCCACGATCGACTCCGACGCCCAGAACGTCTACGTCATCCTCTCGGCGCGCGCGCTCAACCCGGGCCTGTTCGTGGTGGGTCGGGCGAGCACGCCATCCGCCGAGGAGAAGCTGGCCCGTGCCGGCGCCGACCGGGTGGTCTCGCCCTACACCATGGCCGGGCGGCGGCTGGCCGAGCTCGCCGTTCGGCCGCGCGTCGTGGACTTCCTCGACGCCGCGCTCTCTCACGGCGAGCTCTCGTTCAGCCTGGAGGAGCTGCACGCCCGGGCTGGGGGTCGGCTGGACGGGGCGAGCGTCGGCGAGCTCCGCGGGCGCGGGATCTTCGTGCTCGCGATCCTCGGGATGGACGATCGGTACGCCGCCAATCCGCCGGACGATCGCCGGCTCACCGCCGGCGAGACGTTCATCGCGTCCGGCTCGGCGGAGGCGCTCGCGGCGGCCCGCTCCGACCCGGAGGGCGGAGGGCGGCCGC
>JARLHH010000291.1 GCA_031292335.1 Candidatus Limnocylindrales bacterium
CATCCGGCCTGGACACGAGCGCCAACCCGCCGGCGAGCGCACCGATCCCGAGCAGCACGAGGAACGCGATCGCCGTCCTGCCGGCAGCGTGGAGCTCGGGCCGCGGGATTCCGGTCGTGGCTCGGCGTGCGTAGGTTCCAGATGTCATCGATCACCGTCTCCGGCTGGCTGGTTGCGGACGCTCAGGACGCATGATCGATGCCCGTTGAACGCGGACAAGGGCCCGTCGGCCGTCGGCGTCCGTCCGAACGGCCCACCCGCCCACGGGCTGTTGCTCCGGGTGCACTGCCTGGACCGGACTGTCTGAGGAGCCAACAGCCGCCGATCCGGTCGGGATGTGCGACGATCACGACGCATGCCGCCCATCGGACCAGCGCCGGGCTCCCGCGACCAGCATTCGGCCAGTGGCACCGATCCGTCCAGTGGCACTGAAGCACCGGCATCGAAGGACCTGCTTGCCTGGTCCGACCAGGAGGCCGAGCCGCGGCGGGGACTGCTCCCGCCGACCCGGCGTGACGTCGCGACAGCCGTCGCGCTCCTCGTCGCCGGGTTCGCCTGGGGCGCCGCGCTCGCCTTCACCGAGAGCCTGCCGGTCGACTTCGGGTTCCTGGTCTTCGTGCTCCAGCTCGGCGTGGGCCTGGTCTTCATCGTCACCCTGGTCCACCGGCTGCTGTTCCGCGGCTTCCACGTCGACCGGGTCGTGATCGTCGCCGCGCTCGTGGTGGGAGGCGGGGCACTGGGCCTGGAGATCGGACCCACGGTCCCTCCGGCCGTGACGGTCGTCGGCAGCTACACGTTCACGCCGACCCAGCCGGCAGCGGCGCCGACCCAGGGAGTGCTGGCCTGCGAGTGGGCGAACGGCCGCTGGCGCATCGGCGTGCTCACCTCGACGACCCCGATCTCGGGTCTCCCGACACCCCACACGCTGACCGTCAACCTGCTCAACCGCCAGGTCCAGCTCGCCGACGGGGCCTCCTCGACGCTGCTGGCGGAGGGCGACTCGGCGGTCCAACCGCCGCCCGGCGAGACGGCGCGCGGGGCGGGCGACCGGACGGGCGCGATCGCGATCGACGTGCTCCAGGTGAACCTTGCAGCCGGCCCGTCCGAGGTCAACGAGGTGCGCGGCACGTTCCGCTGGACCTGCCCGGGCCCGCCGGCCTGATCATCGCGGCGAGGACGCCGGGCAGCAGTTCCGGCGGGATGCCGCGACCCGGCGGGTCAGTCGTGCGGTCGGATGCGTCCGGCCAGCCCGCGCAGGCTGAGACGGCGTGCGGCCATCCCGGGCTCGCGGCCGTCCGAGTCTCCGCTCGACACCCGGTACCCCGCGTCGCCGCCGGCAACGGGCGCGTAGTCGCTTGACGTGCCCGTGGGCGTGAACCCACGGGAGGCCAGCAGCGCGTCCGCGATGCGGCGTTCCTCCTCCGTCTGCTCCGTGGCCAGGGGGAGGTCGTCGGGGTCGAGGGGACGGGCGACTTCGACGGGCGGGCGCGGCGGGCGCGAGTAAGCCGGCGCGCCGTAGAGGCTGGGAAGCGCGAAGTACGGATCCGGCAGGACAGCCACGTGAGAGATCCTGTTCAAGCGTGATGGGCAGGCCCGACGATAGTGCAGGGCGCCGCGGACGAATGCTGCACGAGGGTACTCCCGGAGCCGCCGATAGTGCCAGCCCCGAATCTCGACAGACCAGGCAGGAACCGGTGCCTCGCCGCACCACGCCGGCCGCCTGGACCGGCGGCCCGCTACCGCCCGAGGAGCGGCTTCACGATCTGGAAGAGCACGACGAGCGTGAGGTACGCGATCGGGAGGGCGGCGAACAGGCCGAGCGCCGCGCTCCACCCGCTTCGCACGCCGGGCCGTCCCGGCTGGGGCACGACGAGATACGTGATCCAGGCCCCCAGCCCGGCGACGGCGATGACGAACGCGACCCCGGCGGGTGTCCGCAGGTCCCCGCCCGGAAGGGTTGCCCCGCCCTCGAGGGCGAGGTCGTAGGCAAGGAACAGCACGCCGAGCACGACCGCCACGAGGAGGCTGCTCAGCACGGCACGGAAGACCGGCGGGGGCGCCGTGTTCAGCTGGCGCCAGCGAACCTCCAGCCAGGATCGGTGCCGGACTGGGCCGGGTCCCCGCTCGCTCACGCGCGCGGGAGCTCGATGAACTCGATCGCCGGCCGGGGCGGCAGCGAGGCGGGCGTGTGGCGGGCCAGCTCCGCGACCGCGTCCAGCACGCGCCGGAGCTCCTCCGCCGTGGTGAAGAAGCCGACCGAGATCCGCACCGCGTCGAGCGCGGGGATGGGCCGGACGATCGCCAGCACGCGCCGCGCCAGCTCCTCCACGACGCGCTCGGCCGGCCAGCCCGGGATCCGGAACGTGACCAGGGTCGCCATCCGATCCGGCGGCGTCACGAGCGTCACGCCGGGCGTGTCACCCAGGCGGACCGCCGCGTCATGGGCCAGGCCGGCGGCACGCGCGTAGGCCCACGGGAGCCCGACCTGCATCGCGAGCCAGCCCGCGCTGCGCGCAAGGCCGGCGATCGACGGCGCGTGGAACCCCGCGACCTCGAAGCGCCGCGCGTCGTCCCAGAGCGCCTCGCGGTCGACCCCGTACGGGACCGCCGCGCTGAAGTACCCGCGCACCGCCGGCAGGCAGGCCCGGGCCACGTCCCGGCGGACGACAAGCGCGCCGGTGCCCTCCGGGCCCAGCAGCCACTTCTGGCCGGAGACGGCGTAGAACTCGGCGCCCAGGTCGTCCACGTGGAGCGAGATCGCGCCGCCCGCCTGGGCGCCGTCCAGGACGACCACCGCGCCGTGCGCGTGGGCCCGCCGCACGATCTCCGCGACGGGGAGCATCGCCCCGGTGGTCCACAGCACGTGCGAGATCACGACGAGGCGCACCCCGCCCCTGGCGAGCTCGCGCTCCAACGCCCCGAGCGTCCGGTCGTCGTCCCCGCCATCGCCGATCTCGGCGACGCGGACGTCGATCCCGTGCCGGTCGCGCACGGCCGCCAGTGGTCCCAGCACGCCCGGGTGCTCGTGGCTCGTGGTGAGGGCACGGTCGCCCGGCCGCCAGCCCAGCGTGCCGAGCGCCAGGCCGATCCCATCGGTTGTCGAGTGGGTCAGGGCGATGCCGTCGATGTCCGTGCCGAGCACCGCCGCGAGCGCTCCGCGCGCCTCCGCCATCCGGTCCAGCAGCTCCTCGTGGGCGTCTCGGCTGGCGCGGCCGATCGCGAGCTCGCGGTCCTCGGCCTGGCGCATGGCGGCGGCGCTCTCGGCGGGGATCGGGCCGCAGGTGCCGGTGTTCAGGTAGATGCCGGCCCGCGTCGCGGGCAGCGCGGCACGGATCGCGGCGAGCTTCTCGCGGTCGGCAGGCGATTCTGTGAAGGCGGGCATCGGGTCCGTATGATAGGCGGCGATGTCCGGAGCCCACGCTCGACCCGAGCTGCTCGCGTCTCCCGACTGGCTGGCCGAGAACCTCGGCCGGTCGGAGGTCCGCGTTCTCGACGTCCGCTGGCGCCCGGACGGGACGGGCCGGCTCGCCTTCGCCGCGGGCCACGTCCCGAACGCCACGTACCTCGACTGGCGTGAAGCCTTCGTCGATCCCGAGGATTCGGACACGCTGCTGCTGCTCGCCCCACCCGACCAGGTGGCCGCCGCCGTCGCCGGGGCCGGGATCGGCAACGGCAGCACGGTCGTCGTCTACGACGACACGGCCAGCCTCTACGCGGCCCGGACCTGGTGGAGCCTGCGCGCGTACGGCCTGGAGTCGGTCCGCATCCTCGACGGCGGCTACGGCGCCTGGCTCGCCTCCGGGCGTCCGATCAGTCACGCCGTGCATCAGCCGGGTCCGGCCGCGTTCGCCCCGCGCGCCCAGCTGCGGGCGCGCCTCACGACGAGCGACCTCCGGTCGCTCGTCGGGTCGCCCGGCGCGCTGATCCTGGATGCCCGGCCACCCGCCGAGTACCGGGGATTCCAGGGGAACGCCCGGCGCCTCGGCCACGTGCCGGGTGCCGTCAACCTGCCCGTCGCCCTCACGACCGAGCCGGGCAGCGGCCGCTTCGCGGACGGCGGCACGCTGCGGGCAATCATCGATCGGGCGGGCGTGGCCGGCCGGCGTGTGGTCTGCTACGACTCGTCGGGCGTCGGGGCCGCCAAGCTCGCGTTCGTGCTGGCCCTGATGGGCCACGACGACGTGGCGGTCTACGACGGCGGCTGGGCCGACTGGGGCAGCCGCCTGGACCTCCCGGTCGACCGCTAGCTCGAACCCGCCTTCGGCGGCTCGGCGCTGCCGGGGACGCTGGGCAGCCGGGTGGGCAACGTGGACAGGGCAGCGCGCCCGGCCGGACCCGGCGGGTCCTGCTCGTCGTACGGCGCCAGGATCTGCGCCCGCGCCTGGTTGACCGCGACCATCGCGGCATGCTGGCGCTCGTGCTGGAGTCGATCCGACCAGAAGACGGCGTCCGTCACCGGGATGAACGGTGTCCGCGGGTCCGCCAGCGAGTCGCGGAGATTCCGCTCCGGGAGCAGGTGCACCGTGCCGATGACCCGGAACGGGGGGATGGAGACGAAGGCGCGGGTGCCCACCTTGAGGGTGCGGAGCCCGCGGGCCGGCTCGACAGCCTGCAGCGACACCGCGAAGAGGATCGAGCCCAGGCTGACCTGGGCGAACTCCGCGCGCGTCGGGACGTCGCTGAAGCCGAGCTCTTCGAGCGACACGGCCTCCAGGACGAGGAACGGCTGCTCGGCCTCGTTGAGGATGTCCGTGACGCGGTGCTCCCGCGTCTCGATCACGCCCCGCACCACGTACTGCTCCGTGTACAGCGTCATCGGGACCGTCCGGATCGGTGCGTCGAGTGCCATGCTCGCAGTCTACGGAGAATGCGCCGGCCCGAACACCCGTCAGCTCGGGAGCCGGGCCCGGCCATCCGCCGCGACGGGAGCGCCCTCAGCCGGCGACGCCGCGTGCATGCCCTGGGTCACCAGGTGCTCGGCGCCGTGCTGGAGCTCGCGCCAGATGACCTCGACTGTCGCCAGCGTGTCGCAGTCGGCCGCGGCCTTGTCCGGGCGCAGGCGGGCGATCCGCGGGAACCGCAGCGTGAAGCCCGACTGGTGCCGGCCGCTCCGCATGATCACGTCGAAGGCGACCTCCACCACGACGGCGGGCTCGACGATCCGGTAGCGACCGTGGCGGGCCAAAGTGTGCGCCTCGAACCAGGTTGTGCGCTCGGCGATCTCCGCGTCGGTCAGGCCGCTGTATGCCTTCCCGATCGTGACG
>JARLHH010000292.1 GCA_031292335.1 Candidatus Limnocylindrales bacterium
CAGGTCTCGTTGAAGATGCCCGGCTGGTGGACCATCGCCTCGTGGCCGGACCCGGGGAGCACGGCCAGCCGCGCGTCCGGGAGCTGCCGCGCCAGCTGCCATGCCTGCGACACGGGTACGAACGGATCGCGATCCCCCACCACGACGAGGGCCGGTACGTCGGCGCGCCGCAGGTCGACCGGCAGGACGGCCGGCTGGCGCGCCACCATCTCGATGATGGCCGGCATCAGGCGGCGCCAGGCGCCGGGTCCCTGGACCGGATCGTGCCGGCGGGCGAGGCGCTCCGCCCAGGCCGGATCCTGGGCTTCGATCCGCGAGACGTCCGCCAGGTGGCGGATCACGCGGGTTCGAGGTTCGGTCTCGGGCGAGGTCCCCACCAGCACCAGGGTCCGCAGCCGCTCCGGCCGGCGTATCGCGTACAGCAGCGCGGTCGCGGCGCCCATCGAGAAGCCCAGCAGGTGGAACGTCCCGAGGTTACAGGCGTCTGCAAACGCGTCCAGGTCGACGACCAGGTCGCCGTAGCGCAGTCCGGCGGCCGGATCCCAGCGCGTGCCCGCATGCCCCCGCGCGTCCGGCAGGTAGCAGCGGAACGCCCGGGAGAAGAGGGGCACCTGGGCGGCGAAGTCCTCGCGCCCGGAGGACGAGGCGCCGTGGAGCATCACGAGCGGCGCGCCGGTCCCGGTTGCATGGAAGGCGACCGACAGGCCATTCGCCGTGACATGCGCGCTCACGGATTGCCTGGCTCCATCGTGCCCGGAGTCTACCCGGGGCTCGACGGCCCCCGCGGGTCCGCAGCGGCCTCCGCGGGTCGGCACCGGCTCGGGTCGCCCGCCGCCCCGCGGCGTGCCGCGACCGGCACGCTAGAATGCCGCGCATGTCCACGACCTCCCGCTGGGCCGCAGCCGCGCTCACCACGTCGATCCATGGGGCACGACGCCCCGAGATCGCCCAGCTGCCGGCCGGACAGCCGGACGTCGATCGGCTCTTCACCTTCATGCGGGACGCGGAGCTGCGCTTCGAGACGCTCCGCCTGCGCCTGGAAGAGCGGACCTGGGTGGCCACGGGCGAGACTGTCCGGACCCACGAGCTGCTGCTCCGGCATCCCGGGCGGGCGCGCGTCACGACCATCCATCCGCAGGACGCCACTCCGGCGAACCACGACGTGTGGCTCTCCGACGGCGAGACGGTCCGGACGTATCGCGCCGGCCATCGATTTGGCACCGACCGGCCCTCCCGGTCCCGGGTGGCCGGGCTGGACGGCCGCGACCTCCCGGGAACCTCGCGGGCATATCACCCCCGCACGAACCTCCCGGCCAACTCGCTCGTGGAGACGTTCGTGCACCCCGCCGGCTTCTGCCAGAACGTCCTGGCGACCGGCGCCTGCCGGGTCGCCGGCACCGAGCTGGTCCAGGGGCGCGAAGCGATCATCGTCGAGTCGCTCCACCCGCGGACGATCGAGATGGCCGGCGACCGGCCGGACCACCGGCTCGTGCTGGCGGTCGACCGGGAGACCGGGCTCATCGCGCGGCTCGAGGAGCGCTTCGGACGGGTCACGAGCCGCCTGGTCACGGCCACCGAGATGGCCCCGGACGCGCCGATCCCCGACTCCGCCTTCAGCCTGGCGATCCCTTCGACGGCGGCGATGATCTACTGATCCCGGCGCGGCCCGCGGTCGCGGCGGGCCCGCGGTCGGCGTGGCGCGATCGGGGCCAGGCCCGCGGTCCGGGCAAGGGGGCCGCGGTCGGCGTGGCGGCCGTCACGCCCGTCCTCGGAACCTACCGACCGCCGGCCTCCAGGTCCGGCCGGACGCGACGGACCCAGTCACGGAGAGCCCACTCCGTCGTGCGGAAGGCGAGCTCGGGCCAGGGGATCGCCTCCGGGCGGAACGGCCGCACCTCGAGCGCCTCCGGGGTCACGGCCGCCGCCCCGCCGGTGATTCGCGCCACGAAGGCGATGACCACGATCGCGGCTTCGGGCCGCGTGTACAGCCCGACGATCTCGCCCGGCTCGACGACGAGACCCGTCTCCTCGAGGCATTCGCGGGCGGCGCCCGACTCCACCGACTCGTCGACCTCCATGAAGCCGCCAGGCTGCGCCCACAGGCCGCGGCCCGGCTCGATGCCGCGGCGGAGCAGCATGACCTCGCCCGCCTCCGTGACCGGCAGACAGGTCACCACGAGGCGCGGGTTGACATAGGCGATGAACCCGCAGGCGGCGCAGGCGAGTCGCTCCCGGTCCTCGCCCTCCAGCATCCCGAGCTCCAGCGCGCCGCCACAGCGCGAGCAGTAGTTGAGCGTCGCGGCGAGCCAG
>JARLHH010000293.1 GCA_031292335.1 Candidatus Limnocylindrales bacterium
CGGGGGGGGGGGGGTTGGCGTCCGTGGGGCGGGGGCGGGGGGGTGAGGGTGGGGTGGGGGTGTGGGGGGGGGGGGGGTGGGGGGCGGGTGTGTTGGGGTGGGGGGTCTCCCGCGGGGGTTAAGCCCTACCCGCGGGCGGCGGGGCCCGGGCCCCCGCGCCCCCTCGACATGATCTCGCCCGCGGCGGACCCGACGCCCGCCGCCGGCTCTCAGGCGGTAGTCAGGTCCCGCGAGGCCGACCAGGAGCGGAGGGTCCGCATGTAGTTGGCGCGCTCGAAGGCGGATGGATCCTCCACCGCGGCCGAGCTCGCGCTGCCGCGCAGCTGGCTGACCGATTCGTACTCGTGCTCGACCATCCAGGCGCGCAGGCTCGCCTCGACCGTGCGGATCTTGTCGGGGCCGTTGCGGAGGATCGCCGAGGTCATCATCGCCACGTCGGCCCCCACCATCAGCGCTTTGACCACGTCGGTCGCAGAGCCGATGCCCGAGGTCGCGGCAAGGGAAACGTCCGGCCCGAGCTCGGGCCGCAGGATCGCGATCCAGCGGAGCGGGAGGCGAAGCTCCCAGGGCTGGCTCAGCTCGAGCCGGGCGACCACGTCGAGCGTGTCGAGGTCCAGGTCCGGCTGATAAAAGCGGTTGAACAGGACGAGCCCGTCGGCACCCGCATCCACGGCGTGGCGCGCCACGTTCGCCATCGACGAGTAGTAGGGACTGAGCTTGACCGCCACGGGGATCGTGACGGACGTGCGGACCGCCCCGATCAGGGCGAGGTCGGCCGCCTCGACGTCGGCGGAGGTCCGGCCGGGGTCCGCGGCGACGTGATACAGGTTGAGCTCGAGGGCGTCGGCGCCGGCGTCCTGCATGAGCCTGGCGTAGCGGACCCAGCCACCCTGGGTCGTGGCGTTGAGGCTGGCGATCACCGGGATGCCGGCCTGGGCCTTGATCTGCCGGAGCCGGTCCAGGTAGCGGTCCCCGACTCCCGCGAACGACGGGATGGTCGGGAAGTAGTCGAGCGCCTCGGCGAAGCTGTCGGTGCCGGCCTCCAGCGACCGGTTGATCTCCAGCTCCTCGAAGACGATCTCCTCCTCGAAGAGCGACGGCAGGACGATCGCTGCCGCGCCCGCCTGCTCGAGCAGGCGGGCCGAGGCGAGCTCGCCCGTGAGCGGCGACGGCGAGGCGACGATCGGCGTGCGCAGGTCGAGGCCGAGGTAGCGGGTGCGCAGGTCGACGGTCACGCCTCGTCCTCCGTGTCGGTGGAGCCGGGCCGAGCGGCGGACGCCGGTCGGGCATCGGGGTCGGTGTGGACATGGGGCACGCTGCGGTGCATCGCCGCGAGCTGCTCGTAGTAGCGCCAGCGCTCGTTGACGTCCGCCTGCGCGAGCTGGGCGAGCTCGGCCGCCCGCTCCGGCTGGGTGCGGGCGAGGATCGCGAAGCGGGTCTCTCCGGCCACGAACTCGCTGACGGGCATCGACGGCGCGATGGAGTCCAGCTTGAACGGCTGACCGGACTCGGCGTCGCTGGGATGGAACCGGTAGAGCGGCCAGTATCCGCTCTTGACGGCATTCTTCTGGTGGGACATCGACTTGGCCATGTCGATCCCGTGGGCGATGCAGGTGCTGTAGGCGATGACCAGGGACGGCCCTGGCCAGGCGTCCGCCTCCAGCAACGCCTTGGCTGCCTGCGCGTCGTTGCCGCCCATCGAGATCTGGGCGACATAGACGTCGCCGTAGGCCCGGGCGACGGCGCCGAGGTCCTTCTTGCCGCGGGACTTGCCGGCGGCAGCGAACTTGGCGACCGCCCCCCGCGGGGTTGCCTTGGAGGCCTGGCCACCGGTGTTGGAGTAGACCTCCGTGTCGAGAACCAGGACGTTGACGTTCCGGCCGGAGCTCAGGACGTGGTCGAGGCCCCCATAGCCGATGTCGTAGGCCCAGCCGTCCCCGCCCACGATCCAGACGCCCTTGCGGACGAGGTCGTTGGCGAGCGCGAGCAGGTGACGAGCGTCGGAGCCGGACTCGCCGTCCAGCCTGCCGAGGGCCTCGCGGAGTCGCACGATCCGCGCGCGCTGCGCCTCGATCCCCGCCTCGGTCTCCTGGTCCGCCTCGAGGATGTCGCGGACGAGGTCGGGGCCGATGGCCGGCGCGAGCTTCGTGACCAGCCGTCGAGCCTGGTCGTTCTGGGCATCCAGCCCGAGCCGCATGCCCAGGCCGAACTCGGCGTTGTCCTCGAAGAGGGAGTTGTTCCAGGCCGGCCCCCGGCCCTGGGCGTTGACCGTCCAGGGGGTGGTCGGAAGGTTGGCGCCGTAGATCGAGGAGCAGCCCGTGGCGTTGGCCACGATCAGCCGGTCGCCGAAGAGCTGGGAGATGAGCTTGAGGTAGGGCGTCTCGCCGCAGCCGTTGCAGGCGAGCGAGAACTCGAACAGGGGCTCGAGGACCTGGGCGCCCTTGACGGTGTCGTGGGCGATCAGGCTCCGGTCGAGGGGCGCGATCGACTGGAAGAACTCCCAGTTGGGGCGCTCCAGGTCGCGGTGCTCGGCGGCCGGCTCGAGGTTGATGGACTTGTGCTTGATCTCGGTCTTGCTCTTGGCCGGGCACACGTCCACGCAGACGCCGCAGCCGGTGCAATCGTCGGGCGCCACCTGGATCGTCAGGCGGTGGTCGAGCAGGTCGCGGGACTTGAACTCCTTGGACAGGAAGCCGGCCGGCGCACCCTCGACGGCCGCCGCCGGGAAGACCTTCATCCGGATCGCGGCATGCGGGCAGACGATCGCGCACTTGCCGCAGTCGATGCAGATCGAGGGATCCCACATCGGGATCTCCAGGGCGATGGCCCGCTTCTCGTACTTGGTCGTCCCCAACGGGTACGTCCCGTCGATCGGGAAGGCCGAGACGGGGAGCTGGTCGCCGCCGCCGGCCATGAGGACCGCCGTCACGTTCCTGACGAAGTCCGGAGCGCTGTCGGGCACGATGGCCGGAAGCGCATGGCCGGTCCCGGCCGCGCCGAGCGCGACGTGGCCCAGCCGCGCGATCGACGCGTCGATGGCGGCGTAGTTGCGGTCGACGACCGCCTGGCCGCGCTTGATGTAGGTCTTCTTGACGAATTCCTTGATCCGCTCGATCGCCTCGGCCGAGGGCAGCACGCCCGAGAGGTGGAAGAAGCAGGGCTGCATGATCGTGTTGATCCGGCTGCCCATGCCCGTCTCGGCGGCCACGGCGAGGGCGTCGATGACCCAGAAGTCGATCTGCTTGTCGACCAGGAGCTTCTGGACGTCGGCCGACAGGTGATCCCAGATCTCGGCCGGTCCGTACGGCGAGTTGAGGAGGAAGGTCGCGCCGGGCTTCGCGAAGTCGAGGATCTTGATCTTGTCGAGGAGCCCGAACTGGTGGCAAGCGATGAAGTCGGCGGCGTCGATCAGGTAGGCCGATCGCGTCGGCACGGGGCCGAAGCGCAGGTGCGAGATCGTGGTCCCGCCCGACTTCTTGGAGTCGTACACGAAGTAGCCCTGGGCGAAGAGGTCGGTGCCTTCACCGATGATCTTCACCGAGGCGTGGTTCGCGCCGACCGTGCCGTCGGAGCCAAGGCCGAAGAAGAGCGCCTGTACCTCTCCCGCCGGGCGCGGGGTGCGGTAGTCGACGTCGATCGGCAGGCTGAGATGGGTGACGTCGTCGTAGATGCCCACCGTGAAGTGTCGCTTGGGACGGGCCGCCGACAGCTCGTCGAAGACGGGCCGGATCATGCCCGGGGTGACTTCCTTCGAGGACAGGCCGTACCGGCCGCCGATCACGCGCGGTATCGCCGCGAACGGGGGCGCGTCGGAGTCCATCCGCTCGCTGAGCGCGGCCACGACCGCCTGGTAGAGCGGCTCGCCGACGGCGCCCGGCTCCTTGGTCCGGTCGAGGACCGCGATCGCCCTGACCGTGGGCGGCAGCGCGGCGATGAGCGCATCCGTCGGGAACGGCTGGAAGAGCCGGACCACGAGCACGCCGACCTTCTGGCCGGTGGCGTTGAGGGCGTCCACCGTTTCCTGCACCGCGCCGGCCGCGGAACCCATGATCACGATGACGCGGTCGGCATCCGGCGCGCCGTGGTAGTCCACGATGCCGTAGCGACGACCCGTCTTCGCGAAGAGCTCGGCCATGACCTCGGTGACGATGCCCGGCACGGCGTCGTAGAAGCGGTTCGCCGCCTCACGGGCCTGGAAGAACGCGTCCGGGTTCTGGGCCGTGCCGCGGACGACCGGCGCGTCGGGGGTCATGCCGCGGGAGCGGAAGGCCAGCACGTCGTCGTCGCGAATGAGCGATCGGATGACGGCCTCGTCGATGAGGGCGATCTTGTTGATCTCGTGGGAGGTCCGGAACCCGTCGAAGAAGTGGAGGAACGGGATCCGCGAGCGGAGCGTGGCCGCGTGCGCGACGAGCGCGAAGTCGTGGGCCTCCTGCACGGAGCCGGCGGCGAGCATGGCCCAGCCGGTTGCCCGCGCATGCATGACGTCGCTGTGGTCGCCGTAGATGGAAAGCGCGTGCGTGGCCAGCGTCCGGGCCGCGACATGGATCACCGTGGGCGTCAGCTCGCCGGCGATCTTGAACATGTTCGGGATCATGAGGAGCAGGCCCTGCGACGCTGTGAACGTCGTGCTCAGCGCGCCCTTCTGCAGCGCCCCGTGGAGCGCGCCCGCGGCGCCGCCCTCGGACTGCATCTCGATCACGTCGGGAACCTTGCCCCACAGGTTGGGCTTCCCGGCGGCGGCCCAGTCGTCCGCGTGCTCCGCCATCGGAGATGCCGGGGTGATCGGGAAGATCGAGATCACCTCGCTCACCGCGTAGGCGATCCGCGACGCGGCCTCGTTCCCGTCGATGCACTCGAAGGCCGGCGGGCGATCACCCGCATCCGGCGGGGTTGGGCCGGCGCCGGGTGCGGCGAGCGGCCGCTCCGGGGGCGTCTGAATGGTCATGCTGGACCTCCGATTGCCCGAAGACGGCTGGCGAGACTGCCGCCTTCGACATGCTTCAGGATTGTCGCGCCGATGCCCGCGGCCCGGGCCTCCCGGGCCTCGTCGGCACCCAGGTACGCGGCGAGAACGACGATGTGGTTCCGGGGCGTGACGCCGTCGAGGGCATCCGCCACCGCCCGCCAGCCGCCCCGCAGCGCACCGTCGACGAGGACGAGGTCAGGCGAGCACGTCCGCGCCGCCAGGGCCGCGGATCCGGCCGACCGGACCTCGCCGACGACGGCGAAGCCGTGCCGGTTCAAGTGCGCGGCCAGCGCGTCGGACGAGCCCACGTGGTCGCTCACGATGAGAAGCCGGCGCACCGGCTGGGAAGGGGCTGGGACCATGCTCGTAGCGTCGTCCCGGGCCTTCCGACCGGGCACCCCCGCACCGGCCCCAAGAAGGGGGCCATTCGGCCCTGCCAACCGTCGCGATCTGCGGACCACACTGCCGAGCGTGGTGGACGCCGCAGGGGACGCGCGGCGTCCACCACTACC
>JARLHH010000294.1 GCA_031292335.1 Candidatus Limnocylindrales bacterium
CAGAGCCCGGCGACGGGCCAGCGCCGGTCGCCGGGGGCGCGGTCGCACCGCGCCCGGCCCGGGAATAAAGCCCCGCGGTGGCAACACGCCCCGCGGTGAGCCTCGCACCACCGGGGATCCCGGCGCCGCTGCCCCGCCCATGGAAGCGCTCCATCTCGCGCAGGTATGCCTCGCCCGCGCGCCAGCCGTCGGCCGCGGCCGCCCGCCAGGACCGATACCCCGCCTCGAACGGCACGATCCGGCCTTCGTCGACCACCCAGAGGCGGTCGCACACGGTTTCGAGGAGGCGGCGGTCGTGGCTGACCAGGAGGATCGTCGCGGTCGTCTCGCGGAGGAACGCCTCCAGCGCCTCGCGCGCCGGGATGTCCAGGTGGTTCGTCGGTTCGTCGAGGAGCAGGAGGTTCGACGGCATGATCCCGAGCAGCGCCAGCTCCAGCCGTGACCGCTCGCCGCCGGACAGGCTGCGCACCTCCTTGAAGGCGTCATCGCCGCGGAACAGGAAGCGGGCGAGATACCCGCGTGCCTCGCCCGCCGGCATCGGGATCTCGGCAAGGAGCGCGTCGAGCACCGTCTCGCCCGGGATCGGGTTGTCGCGCACCTGGGCCAGGTAGCCGAACCCGACGTTGGACCCGAACGTGAGCGAGCCGTCCCGCAGCGGCAGGTCGCCCGCGATCGTCCGCAACAGCGTCGTCTTGCCGGCGCCGTTCGGGCCGACGATCCCGATCCGCTCGCCCCGCGACGCCTCGAGCCGCACGCCACGCGCAACCTCGGGGCCGCCCGGGTGACCGACGACCAGGTCCTCGGCCCGGACCACCACCTCGGCCGACCGCGGCGCCGCGGTCCCGAGCGCCCGGTCCAGGCGCAGCGACGGGCCGGTCTTCGCGACGTCGATCCGGTCGAGCCGGGCGAGCCGCGCCTCGTGCTCGTGCATCTTGCCGTGCTTGCGCTGGCTGCGATACGTCTGCACGAGCGCCTGCTCCCGGGAGATCTCCGCGTCGCGTGTCTCCGCGTCCTTGCGCAGGCGGGCGTCGCGCGCTTCCCGCTGGCGCGCATAGGACGCGTAGTCGCCGCGGAAGGCCGTCAGGCGACGATCGCGCAACTCCCAGATCCGCGTCACGGTGGCGTCCAGGAACGCGCGATCATGAGAGGCCACGAGCAGCGCCCCTGAACGGCGCCGGAGCGCCTCCTCCAGCCACTCGATCGCGCCGAGGTCCAGGTGGTTCGTCGGCTCGTCGAGGAGGAGCAGGTCCGGGTCCGCGACCAGCAGCCTGGCCAGGGCGGCGCGGGTCTGCTGGCCACCCGACAGCTCCTCCGGCGAGCGCCCGCGCTCCGCATCGCTGAACCCGAGCCCCGAGAGCGCCTCCTCGACGCGCTGGTCCAGCGTCCAGCCGTCGAGCGAGGAGAACTGGGTCGTGAGCTCCTCGTACCGGGCGCCGGCTGCGGCGCCCGCCGCTTCCAGGGCCCGCATCTCCGCCTCGATCGCCTCGATCCCGCCGGCTCCCCGGCGGACGGCGGTCCGGAGGTCCGGCGCCGACGCGAACGCCTCGTCGAAGTGCGCCTCCTGCGCGAGCAGCCCCACCCGCAGGTTCCGCCGGCGCTGGACCTCGCCCGCGTCCGGCTCGTCGATCCCGGCGATGATCCGGAGCAGCGTCGTCTTGCCCGCCCCGTTCGGGCCGACCATGCCGACCCGCTCGCCGGCCGTGATCGCGGCGTCGATCCGGTCGAGAATGACGAAGGTCCCGACCTCGCGCACGACGCCCGACAGGCGCACCAGTGACATGGTCAGGCCGCTCCACTTCCGGCGCGGGCCCTGGCGCGGCGCGTCGCGGCTGCTTTTCGGGTCCGGTCGGCCTGCGCGCGTGCCGCGGCTCCCGTCGCCTCGTCGGGCGTCAGCCCGAGCGCGCCCTCGGCCGCGAGCTCGGTCCAGCGAGGCCCCTCGCCCCGGGCGAGGCCGGCGCCCGCGAGGATAGCCCCGACGCCGGTGCGATCCGCCGCCGGCAGCC
>JARLHH010000295.1 GCA_031292335.1 Candidatus Limnocylindrales bacterium
GCGGGGCGAGCGTGACCCTGTAGCCGAGCTGCTCCAGACGTCGGGTGAGCCTTCGACTGACCCGTTCGGCGTCGTGGCGATCGAAGTAGGTGGCCCCGAGGTCGCGGAACGGCTGGCCGCTCCGGAGCAGCGCAAAGATGGGGTTGGCCCGGTTTGACGGACATCCAGTATCGGCCGGAACGGCCGGGAAAGGATGTCCATCATGGACGCCATGGAACAGCAGAGACGACCGCGCCGGTCGTTCCCCGACGAGTACAAGGCGGAGGTGATCGATCTCTGCCGATCGAGCGGTAGGTCGATCGCGGCGGTCGCCCGTGATCTCGACCTGAGCGAGACCGCGGTCCGCCGCTGGGTCAACCAGGCCGAGGTCGACGCGGGCCGCCGGGACGGACTCAGCACCGCAGAGCGCGAGGAGCTCGCCCGCCTGCGCAAGGAGGTGCGGGTCCTGCGCGAGGAGCGCGACATCCTCCGGCGAGCGACGGTTTTCTTCGCGAGAGAGACCCGGTGAGCGTCTACCCGTTCATCGAGGCGGAGAAGGTCTCAGAGCGCAACGTCAGCAAGGCGTGCGCCCTGCTCTCGGTCTCTCGCTCCGCCTACAGCGAGTGGCACCAGCACGTTCCCTCGACCCGGGCGGTCTCCGACGCCGAGCTGGGCGACGCCATCGCCAAGATCCACGGAGCCTCGCGCCGGACCTATGGAGCACCGCGCATCACCGCGGCCCTGCGCCGCGGTGGGATCCTGGTCGGCAAGAAGCGCGTGGCGCGCCTGATGGTGCACCGGGGGCTCGTCGGGCGCGGCAAGCGGCGGTCGACGAAGACGACGATCCCCGATCCGTCGGCCCAGGTCAGCACGCTCGACCGTCTGGGACGGGCCTTTGCTCCTGAGACCTGGGCGCTCGACTCCGTCTATGTCGGCGACATCACCTACATCCGGACCCACGAGGGCTGGCTGTATCTCGCCACCACGATCGACCTCGCCAGCCGCCGTGTGGTCGGCTTCGCGATGGCCGACCACATGCGGGCCTCCCTCGTCTGCGACGCCCTCGCCATGGCCCTCGAGCTGCGTCACCCGGCGCCTGGGCTCGTCGTCCACACCGATCGCGGCAGCCAATACACCTCGCGCGAGTTCCAGGCGATCCTCGATGCCAACGGTCTCGTCCAATCGCTCTCGCGACCCCGCCAGTGCTGGGACAATGCGGTCGCCGAGAGCTTCTTCGCCACGCTCAAGGAGGAGCTCGTCCACCGCCAGACGTTCCCGACCCGGGCAGCCGCGCGCCGAGCGATCTTCGAGTTCATCGAGGTCTTCTACAACCGTGGCCGGCTGCACTCCACGCTCAACTACCGTACACCGGCCGAGTACGAAGAGGAGCGGAGGAAGCCCAGCAAGGCTCAGGCGGCATAGTCAAGCTGTCCGTCGAACCGGGGCAAGGCCAGGCTGACGCAGTCGGCGGCGAGGATCTCGTCGGCGGCGGCCAGATTGCCGGCGTCGAAGACCTCGACGTAGAGTCGACGCGCGAGCTCTTTGTACCGATCCTGGATGCTCATGGGCGCTCCCAACTTCCAACGGCCGACGGCAAGCTTGTCGCCGAAACCCATCCTGTGCTGCGGAAGATCTTTCCTGCGGCGCTGTTGCTGCTCGCTTGCGGCGTCAGCCAGGCGGCGAGGTGGTACGTGAGGTCCACGCCGCGATCTTCGCACAGCGGTCCCCCGAGAGGACGCGGAATCCTACGAAGCCATCGTCAATTGAGTCGAGCCGGGCCTGGTCGTCGACGACAAATGCGAGAGCATCGGCGGCGCTGGTCAGACGGTCGCATCGCAACTCGCACGAGAGCGAGGGGCCGTTCCCTCCTGCATCGTCCCCGAGTTCGGCGGCGTCGGTCACCTCCCGGACAATCCAGCTGATCTGGTTCATTCCTGAACGGCGGAGCCTGATATCTGGCTTGCACCAAGGCGTCCGGTACTGAGCGGCTGCAGGCTCGGGGGCAGTCTGCCGAGGCGCAATGCCGCGTTCGCGCGCTCCCAGAGACCTTTTCTCAGGAGAGCCGTCCACCCGCCTGGGAGGGCTCAGTCGACCTCGCCGGCCACGCCGGTCATCTCGCGCCGGGCCCAGCGACGCCCTGCCCGCGACCGCTCCTGGGCGGCGACGGATGCCTTGGACGTCTCCAGCTTGCGGAGAAGCGTGGTGAGCGTGCGCACCTCGCCCGGCTCCCAACCGGCCACGAACGCGGCGAAGCGATCGAGGCCGACCTGCTGGAGCCGCCGCACCTCCTCGCCGCCCGCCGCGGTCAGCCTGACCAGGCACGACCGATGGTCAGCGGGATCCGCGGAGACCTCCACGTAGCCGGCGTCTTCGAGAGACCGGAC
>JARLHH010000296.1 GCA_031292335.1 Candidatus Limnocylindrales bacterium
CCCGCCGGCCCTGCTGCCGGGGCGGCGCTGTCTGCCGGGACGCTCGCCGCCGCCTGACCGGCGGGCGGCCAGGCGGGGCCGGTGGGTGGCGGGCCGACGGGGCGAACGCCCGTCCAGCCGGGCTCTTCCGGGATCACGACGATCATGATGATGTAGAGGACGAGCAAAGGGAAGACGCCGCTCAGCAGCGCCAGGATCGCGTACACGATCCGGACCACCGCCGGGTCCATGTCGAGTCGATCAGCGAGGCCGGCGCAGACGCCCGCCAGGACGCGGTCGTCGACGGAGCGGTAGAGGCGGTCGTTCACCGGCATCCCTCCGAAGGATTGAGCGTGAAGCTGGCGGCCGCGCCCTCGATGGCGAGGTCGACGACGTGCACGGCGGACCCGATGCCGGGCGATTCCCACGTGGTTCCGGCCTGGACGAGGCCGGCGGAGGCGAAGTTGTTGCCGCTCACCGCCGAGGTATCGCGCAGGCGGATTCCTGTGCCCTCGTCCGCGCACAGCGCGATGGACGCCGCGTTGGCCTGGACCTGGCCGACGAGGTCGGAGCCGGCCGGCAGGCCGATCTTCAGGTCGCCGGCGTTGACCTGCACGTCGAGACTCCCGACGGTCGCGTCGTGCAGGAGCAGGTGCGAGGTGCCGAGCGCGTTGCCCTGCACCGTGAGCGACGAGGCGTGGACTCCCGCCAGGTCCAGCGTCGCATCGCCGGCGTTGAGGTCGACGTCGAGCGCGTACGACACGCTGGTTCCCAGGGTCACGTTCCAGCGAGAGCGGCGGCCCGTCTCGAACGGGATGACGATCGGTTGGTCCGGCGACCGGACGACCAGCAGGGCGGGGGCCTGGTCGAGGGTCGGCCGAGCGCCGGCCGGTCCCGTGACGTTCACCCCCCACGACGAGCCGGCCACGGGCGAGACCGACAGGCTGGCGCACGTGGCGTGGAGCGTGACGTCGGGAGCTCCATCCGCGAACGTGCTGCGTTGATCCAGGATCGTCGGGTCGGTTAGGGCCGGCCCGCTCCCGCAGCCAAGGGTGCCCAGGCCCAGGCCGCCTGCCAGCACCGCCCCCAGGATCGTCCCGAACGTGGCCGCGA
>JARLHH010000049.1 GCA_031292335.1 Candidatus Limnocylindrales bacterium
AGCGCGCCCCGTGGATTGGTGTCGCGCTCGTACCAGCCCCAGCCCTTCTGGTCCCCGAAATCCTTGCCGAACCCGGCCAGGTTGGTCGACTCGGCGAGGTCGGCGGACGCGGCGATGAAGAGCGGACGGCCGTACTCGGCCCTGGCGAACGAGTTGACCCAGGCGCCCCAGGCGGCCAGCGCGGCCCGGTTGGGGGCCCTCTCGCCGGGCTGCTTCCAGATCTGCGGGGGATAGGCCCGGTAGTCGAAGATCCGCGGGTCCTCGACGAGGCGTGACCCCCGGCTGCCCAGGTTGAACGTGGCCGGGTGGTCGGGAACCCGGTCGGCCAGCTCGACGAGACGATCCGAGATCGCCTCGACGACGTCGCGCCGTCCGCGCAGCACGCCCATCGCGATGCGCAGGTTGGCTTCGGCCTGGCGGGCGCGCGCCTCCGCGTCGGTGGGGGCCGCCTCGTCGACGCCCTGGTAGGTCACGCCGTACTTCGCCATGAACTCGTGGCGCACGGCCCAGAACTCCGGCGCGTTCATCGGGTGAGGCGTGCCGTGGCTGGGGGCGTCGTACTTGCCGTAGCCGCGCCCCTTGCGGGTCCGGAACCAGGCGACCGAGGGCCGCTTCGCCGGGTTCTCGCCGCGAGCCGCCTCCAGCACCGCGCGGGTGACGGGAGCCCACTCCATGCCGTCGGGCGTGCCGCTGACGCGCCAGTCGTAGGCCGCGAACCAGGACTCCGGCGTCCCGGGCACGACCGAGGAGGCGCGGAACTGGTCGATCCCGAAGTCGTTCCAGTCGACCAGGAAGACGAGGTTGGACAGGCCCAGGCCCCAGGCCGCGTTGCGCGTCTCGTGGCTGGCGCCCGGCGTGAGGCCGCCCTCGCCCTCGACGGCGAAGACGCGGACGTCCTCGCAGCCCGCCAGCTTGAGGGCCAGCGCCTCGCCCGCGGCCGGCGGCATGCCGTGGCCGGAGGGGCCCGTGTTGAACTTCAGGAAGAGCGTCTTGCCGGCCATCTCGGCGTGCCCGGGCAGGCCGCCGCGGTGGCGCAGGGTCAGCAGGTCCTCCCAGGTGAGCGCCCAGCGGCCCTCGTCGGGGAAGGCGAACCGCGCGTCCCCGGTCCACTCGTGGCGGGCCCGGAGCGTCTCGTTGAGGACGGCCAGCGTGGCGTAGACGAGCGGCACCGTGTGGCCGGCCGAGAGCACGAACCGGTCCGCGAAGGGCCGCCAGGGGCGGCGGATGTCCCAGCGCATCGCGCCCGAGAGGAGCAGCGCCAGGAAGAGGTGCACCTTCGAGCGGCTGCCGCCGGGATGCCCCGACTGCCGGTAGTTGAGGGACAGGTCGATCATCTCGTCGACCACGTCCTTCACGAGGTCCCAGTCGGCGAACTGCCGCTCGGCCTCCGCGTACAGGTCGTCGACCCGGGTCAGCGCGCCAATGTCGGCCACGGATGCCATCCCTTCGTCGTGTTCGGTTCGCGGAGACCTACGCCGTGACCGCCAGCTTGCCCACGAACTGCCCGATCCGGTCGATCGCCGTGCGGATGTTCGCCTGGGAGGTCGCGTAGCTCAGGCGGATGTGGTTGGTGCCCACACCGCCGAACGCCGTGCCGGCCAGGGTCGAGACGCCGGCCTCGTAGAGCAGCCGGTGGGCGAGCTCGGCGCCGGTCAGCCCCGTGCCGGACACCTCGGGGAAGACATAGAACGCGCCCGAGGGGCGCAGGCACGAGATGCCCGGGATCGAGTTGAGCCCGTCGACGACCAGGTCGCGCCGCGCGCGGAACTCGCGCACCATCGCGTCGACCTCGTCCTGCGGGCCGCGCAGCGCTTCCACCGCGCCGTACTGCGAGAAGTTGGAGACGTTGCTGACCGAGTTGATGAGGAGCCGGCCGAACGCGAAGGAGAGCCACTCCGGCACGATCGCGTAGCCCAGCCGCCAGCCGGTCATGGCGTAGGTCTTGGAGAAGCCGTCGAGCACGATCGTACGCTCCGCCATGCCGGGCAGGCTCGCGATCGAGACGTGCTCGCCCTCGTAGAGGATGCGGCCGTAGATCTCGTCGGCGAGCACCACCAGGTCATGCTCCTGGGCGACCGCGGCGATCTTCTCGAGGTCGGTGCGCGTGAGCACGCCGCCGGTCGGGTTGGCCGGCGAGTTCAGCACGATCATCGTCGTACGCGGCGTCACGAGCGAGGCGAGCTCGTCCGGGTCCAGGCGGAAGTCGTTCGACTGGCGGATCGGGACCGGGACCGGCTTGCCGCCGATCCAGCTCGCCAACGACTCGTAGATGGGATAGCCCGGGTCGGGAACGAGCACTTCGTCGCCCTCGTCCACGAGCGCCTCGATGGCGTAGAGCATCACGCCCTTGCCGCCCACCGTGACGAAGACCTGCTCCGGCACGACCGGGAAGCGCTTGCGCGCGGTGGCGTCGTCCGCGATCGCCGCGCGCAGCTCGGGAATCCCTGGGAACGGGGCGTAGTGGGTCCTGCCCTCGTCGAGCGCCCGCTTGGCCGCCTCCCGGATGTTGGCGGGCGTGTCGAAGTCGGGCTCGCCAACCTCCATGTGCACGACGTCGACGCCGGTCTCCTCCAGCTTGCGGGCACGCGCGGCCGCCTCGAACGCGGTCTCCGTCCCGATGCGCTCCATTCGACTCGCGAGTCGCATCTTCGGCGCCTCCAGTGGGTTGAGCTTCACGAGGTGACCATCATGAACCGGTCGCATCCCGCGTCCCGGGAGTCCAGACGCTAGTCGTCTGACGTCCATGATACTCCATGGTGCGCCAGCCCCACGCCGGTTCCCCAGTGCGGGTTGTGGGACGCCGGCACCGGACCGCGGGCTGGCACGGGGCGTTCACCGATCCAGGCCGTCCCGCGCCTGGATCCGGCGCGCCACCCGGTGGGCGTCCGCGGCAAGCGCGGCCTCGTCGACGGTGACCAGGGCGCCGTCGCGGACCACGCGCCGGCCTTCCACCACGAGGTGGCGCACGCGCTGCGGCCAGGCGAGGACCATCCCCGCGACCGGATCCGCGTCCGCCCCGGCATTCGCCAGCCCGCTGACGTCGAAGAGCGCGATGTCCGCCCGCCTGCCCGGCTCGATCGAGCCCAGGTCGTCGCGTCCCAGGCAGGCGGCTCCTCCGCGTGTGCCCAGCCGGAGGGCCTCCCGTACGCCCATCGCGGCAGGGCCGCCACGGCCGCGCGCCACGAGCAGCGCCTGGCGCACCTCGCCCAGCATGTGCCCGCCGTCGTTCGACGCGGAGCCGTCCACGCCCAGCCCCACCGGGACGCCAGCGTCGACGAGGTCCCGCACCGGGGCGATGCCGGAGCCGAGGCGCAGGTTCGAGGTGGGGCAGTGCGCGATCGCGGTCCCGGACGCCGCGATGCGGCGGATGTCCTCGACGGACAGGTGCACCGCGTGGGCGAGCCACACGTCGTCGCCGAGGAAGCCGAGCCGGTCGAAGAGCTCCACCGGGCGGCACCCGAAGCGCTCCAGGCAGAACGCCTCTTCGTCGGCCGTCTCCGCCACGTGGGAGTGGAGCCGGACCCCGAGCCGGCGCGCCAGCGCCACCGACTCGCGCATCAACCCATCGCTGACGGAGAAGGGCGAGCACGGCGCGATCGCGATGCGCACCATCGCCCCCGGCGCCGGATCGTGGAACCGGTGAACGGCATCCTCGGTCTCGCGCAGCACGGTGTCGGCGTCCTGCACGACCACGTCGGGCGGGAGCCCGCCCGACGACGCGCCCAGGTCCATCGACCCACGGCAGGGATGGAAGCGCAGCCCCACGGTCCGGGCCGCCTCGATCTCCACCGCCAGCAGGTCGCCGGCAGCGGCCGGGAAGACGTAGTGGTGGTCCGTGGACGTGGTGCAGCCGGAGAGGGCAAGCTCCGCCAGCCCCGCGGTCGCGCCGACGCGGACCCACTCGGCGTCGAGGCCGGCCCAGACCGGGTAGAGCTCCGTGAGCCAGCCGAACAGGTTGCGGTCCTGGGCGCGGGCGCGGGTCAGGACCTGGTAGAGGTGGTGGTGGGTGTTGACCAGGCCCGGGATCGCCACGCAGCCGCGCCCGTCGAGGACGTCGGCATCCGCCGGCGTGCCGTCCGGCGGGCTGCCGATCCCGACCCAGCGGACGACGCCGTCCTCCACGAGGATCGACCCGCCGGGCAGCTCGGTGCCGGCGTCGTCCATGGCGACGACGGCCTCGCAGCCGGAGACAAGGAGGCTGCTCATGCGGTGCCCCTTTCGATCAGCTCCGGCCGCCGGAAGGCCGGCGGCCGGAATCGACGCCCCGGAGGTTCAGGCCACGGCGCGCCGCCTGCCCAGCGGATTCTGCGGGCTCAGTGGACGAACCGGGTCCCGGTCTCGCCGCGGATCCCGCGCTCGATGTTCTCCGGGCTCGTGATGAGGGCTTCCTTGCCGCCGCCCTCGAGGTACCAGATGATGGCCTGGACCTTGGGCCCCATCGAACCCGCCAGGAAGTGCCCCTGGGCGAGGTACTCCTTGGCCTCGGCGAGCGTGATCGTGTCCAGCAGCTGCTGGTTCGGCTTGCCGAAGTTCAGGGCAACCTTGTCGACCTGGGTGGTGATCACGAAGAGGTCGGCCTTCAGGTCGCGCGCGAGGGTCGAGGCTGCGTAGTCCTTGTCGATCACGGCCTCGATGCCCACGAGGTCGCCGTCCTTCTCGATGACGGGGATGCCGCCGCCGCCGGACGCCACCACGGTGAAGCCTGCCCGCAGGAGCGAGACGATCGCGTCGAACTCGACGATCTTGACGGGGAGTGGCGACGGCACGACCCGCCGCCAGCCGCGGCCCGCGTCCTCCACGACGCTCCAGCCGTCGTCCTTCCGGTGCTCGAGGGCCATCGCCTGGTCCATGAAGGAGCCGATCGGCTTGCTCGGCTTCTCGAACGCGGGGTCGTCCTTGTCCACCAGCGTCTGGGTGATGACGGTGGCGGCGTGCTTGTCGATGCCGCGCTTCCGGAACTCGTTCCGCAGCGCGCGCTGGAACATGTAGCCGATCGCGCCCTGGGTGTCCGCGCCGCAATAGTCGAGCGGCACGGGGTGCAGCTCCGCCCGTGACAGCTCGGAGCGGCGCAGGATGAACCCGACCTGCGGGCCGTTGCCGTGGGTCAGGAGCACGTCCCAGCCCTGCTCGATCATGCCGACCACGTGCCTGGCCGACTCGGCGGCGGCGGCGTACTGGTCGGCGATCTCCTGGTGCTTCGAATCCTTGATGAGTGAGTTGCCGCCGAC
>JARLHH010000297.1 GCA_031292335.1 Candidatus Limnocylindrales bacterium
CAGCGCGTCAACGTCCTGGTGGCCGGGAAGACGAAGGGCACCTGGGGCAGCCCCGCCTATCTCAAGTCGGCCCGGGCCGACGCGAAGGGCGTCGTGACGTTCTGGACGACGGCCGGCGCCGGGGCCGCCATCAACGTCCGGGTCCAGTGGCCCGGCGATCCCGGCCACGGGGTGAGCACCTCGGGGGCGCTCGGCGCCTACTGGAAGTAGGACGCCGGGGCGCCCGAAGGGCGCGGCGTCCCGGATCCCACGCCGCGGCGGACCTCGGCCCCGGACACGTACATTCGCGACGAACGCGGTTGCCGGCCGGCCCGCGCGCCGCGGCGGGCCGGCGCAGGTCGAGAGCCGCGACTCTCGAGCGTCACCGAATCCGACCCTGGACGGAGCCTCGTGACATGACCGAACCACGTGCCACCGATGGCGGAGTGAACGCCGCGGACCGCGACGATGAGATCGTCGACGGCGATGCGGCGACGCACCTCGAGGCCCTCGTGGCCAGCGCAGTCGCGCCCGCGGTGCCGACAACCGCCGGGGAGGGTCTCCCGATCGAGCTCGTGGGCCAGCACCTTCGCCTGTCCGGCACCGTGTTCATCGGCTTTCACCGCCGGCTTTCCGATTTCGTCAACAACCACGAAGGGCTGATCCAGATCCGCGACGTCACGGTCCTGCGCCGCAACGGCGATCCCACCAAGGTGACGTCGCCGAGCTTCTGGGTGAGTCCCGAGGAGGTGACGCTCATCGGCCAGGCGACCGATGTCGACGAACGCGAGACCGGGGGATCGGAGTTCATGCGAAAGCGCTCCTTCGACCTCATCGTCGTGACTCCCGGTCACACGCTCACGGGCGAGGTCCACCTCAACCCCGAGGCTCTCCTGGCTGCGTTCATCGAGTCGCCGAGCCCGACGTGGATCCCGATGACCGACGTCCGGACGCGCTCGCTGGCCGATCGGCGAGTCATCTCGCGGTACGGCTTCGCCCTGGTGAACCGTCGCCACATCGTCGCGGCGACCGAGCTGCAGCCCGGTATGGTACGGGGACGCGGCGTCCTCTAGGTCGCCAGGGGCGGCGGCACGAACCGCGCTCGTCGACAGAGCACCCGCGGCGGGCCACCGGCGGACGTCTCGACCGCGAGCGGCTCGGCCCAGCGTGCGGGCGACTGACGTGGCACGATTCCTTCGATCATCCCGCTGCAGGCCAACGGACCGAGGTGGCTCCGATCGCGTTCTTTCGGTGGCTTCTGGGCCGGGACCACGCCGACGCGCAGGTCGCGACGCCGGTGGAGGAGGCGGCGCCCACGCCGCCGCCCGAGGAGCCCGCGCCGATCGCGGCGGTTGCCTGCCCGAATTGCGGCGTCGCCCTCGATCCTCCCCCGGCACAGTCGCGCCGTTGCCCGAGCTGCCGGCACCCGATCGTGGTCCGTCACCTGGACGGGCGGGCGATCTACCTGACCGAGTCGGCTGTCGCGACGTTCGAGTCCGAGCGCCGGCGTGAGCTCGACCAACAAACCTGGACGCGCGAGCGGCAGCACTGGCTTCACCTGGCGCGGTTGTCCGGTGCTCCGGCCGACCATCGACGCCGCCTGGCGGCGCGGCCGTTGACGGCGGCGTCGGTCGCCGCCTCCCGGGCCCTCTACCTGGGCGCTGCGGAGCGGGCCGCCCGGGCGGCACGGCGCGACAAGCGCTGGGACGAAGTGGCCCAGATCCGGCGCCGGCAGGCAGCCGAGCTCTTCGCGGAAGCCGGCGCCGGCGTGCCACCGGCCGATGAGCTGGTCGCCCTCTACCGGGAGGGCGTGGCGGCCACGCTCCGCAAGATCGCCGAGCTGGCGCGCGAGGCGGAGCTCGTCGGGGCATCCTGCTGCCCTGCCTGCCGGGCCGACAACGGGCGGATATTCCGCATCGCCGACGAGCTGCGCACGCCGCGGTTGCCCCACGCGGGCTGCCCGCGTGGCCTGTGCTCCTGCGACTGGTGGCCGGCCGTGCGCAGCGCGCGGCC
>JARLHH010000298.1 GCA_031292335.1 Candidatus Limnocylindrales bacterium
CCCGGCACCGCCGCGGGATGTTCGCCGCCTCGACCAGCTCCAGCGGCCGGGGCAGGGGTTCCGCGACGGGCGGATCGGAAGCGAACCTCAGCGAACCCGTCGGTAGGTGCTCTCGCTCCGCCGGGCAACGCGAAGGATGACAATGCGGTGCTCCGTCTCGTCGATCCCATTGACGACCCGGAGGTCACCCGCCCGCAGGCGCCAGAACAGGCTCCCCTCGAGGGAAGCCGCGCCCGCTGGCCGCGGATCGCGCGCCAGGGCAAGAATCGGGCCGCGCAGGCGGGCGGTCGCGTCGGAAGGCAGCTTGCGAAGCTGGCGCTGGGCTGCCGGCGCCAGGTCCACCTGCCACGCCTCGTCGCTCACCCTTCGCCGGGCGGGCCGTAGACCGCTCGGGTCTCGGCGGCGTGGGCGCGGAAGAACTCGTCGGCGGCGACACCGCCGTCGCGTCCGTACTCGGCGAGTGCCTCCGCGGCCGCCGCGGCGTCCTCCGAGTCCTCGAGTCGCTCGAGCCACGCTGCCAGGGATTCCTCGACGATCTCGCGCACGCTCCTGTCGCCCCGCGCTGCCTCCACCTTCACCGCACGGTAGAGCTCCGGGTCGAGGTCGATCGTCACCTTCATGGAGCAAGGATACCAGCATGCTGGTTTGCTGGTCGGTGCCCCCGTCATGGGGAGCCGCCACCAGGCCGGTGGACTTGGCGATGGAGACCTCGTAGCCCCGATAGACATGACGCGGGCGTGGCCGACCGCACGATCGAGTTGGACACTCATGCGCCCACTGGAACCTGACGGGCTGGTGCACGGCGACACTGACCACGTCCCAGGAATGACTTACGAGGCGAGGAAGACCTCACGCGCGTGGTATGCGATCTGAGCAGGATCCGGCCGGAGCGTGATCGCGGCGGGCAGAGCCACGAGCAACCCATCCTCGAGTGGAAGCCGGAACCGACCATCAGGTGATTCGATCATGCGGCGCTCAAGCCGAGGGGAGACTCGCGTCTCGAGCCCTCGGGCAGAATAGGTGAGCCCGAACAGGCCCTCGTCGAAGAGGCGATGAAGGGTCGGCGTCAGCGCCAAGCCGTTGGTCACGTGATCTGGGCCTTGGAGCGCGATGGGACGAATGTGGGCCGCGTCGAGGATTCTGCGTGCCTGGTACGTCGGAACGGTCCCGATTTCGAAGCTGCTGATAGCGCATCGATTCTGGTAGGCGCCAAGAACATCTCGGCGGAATTGCGCGTCGCGCTCGAGAACCTGAACAATCCGACGAGCTCTCTCTGCAGCGATGACGGCCGGCGCTTCGTGTTCGACGCGCTCAGGGTAGGCGATCTCCCTGTCAGTGATCTCAAGGGCACCAATGTCCTGACCGCCGGACCCGAAGATCCGGACCACGTCGCTTGCCACGATCGGACGCACGGCTCGACCGAATGTGGCCACGTTGCGGGACCTTCCACGTGGTTTGGCTCGCAGCCACAACTCGAGCGGCTCGCCGTTCATCTCGCGCCGGGCATCGTGCGGGAACCAATTGATGCCACCGTCGTATGTCACGACGAACAGGTCCTCGCCACTCTTCGTCCTGCGTCCGGTCCCCATTGGCGGCTGCGTAACCCACGTCCAGCCGACGTATGCCATTCGGCCTGAGCTGTCATCGCCGCGAGGTTCGTAGATGACCGCGAGGATTGGCGACCCAAACGACGCCGCTTCGAAGTGCTTGAGATAGCGACGGGGGAACTCATACGCTCCAGGCGTGTCCGCATAGACGCTTGTTATGTGGGATTCCAGGACGACTGCCGGGAGATCGACCAGCGATTTCACGCCGCCAGGGTAGGCCGTGACACCCTAGCTGTCACTCCCCGCCCCCAGAGTTCGGGGCATGGAAGCCCCCGCCGCCATCGTCAGCCTCCCCTCCCCTGCCGGTCGCCCGCCCATCCCGGGCACGGCGACCACCAGCCTGCCGTTGGTCCTGACGCCGGCGAGCGCCATGCCCACCGCCACGCGCATCTCGGTGGAGCGCGACCGCGTGCTCGTCGACCGCGTGGTGCTCGTCGACGCCAGCCTCGCCGCCTTCGTCGCCGAGCGCCCCGTCGAGGAGCGCGCCGGCCTCGTGGAGCGCGCGCTCAAGATCGGCCTGACCGCACTGATGGACGCCGGCGTGACCGTCAACGTCGACGCGGTGCGGGCGGAGTTCGCCACCCTTCTGCGCCAGACGGAGGACGCCAACGCGAAGGCGGCCACGGCCCTGGATCAGCTCCTGCGCCAGAACTTCGCCGACGGCGACGGGCGCCTTCCGCGCACGCTCGAGGCATTCCTGGGAGATCGCGGCAAGCTGCGCTCGCTCACCGACGAGCTCTTCGACGAGACCAAGCGCGACAGCGCGATCGGTCGGATCAAGACCCTTCTGGGCGCGTACCTGGAAGGCGACGGCAGCAAGCTGGCCACCCTCCTCGACCCCACGCGCCTGGGCTCACCGCTCTTCCAGTTCCGCGGCGAGATGACCGAGGGCTTCAGCAAGCTCAACGAGCGCATCGCCGCGCTCGAGGCCGCCTCGACCGCCCGCGCCCAGGAGCGGGCCAGGGGCACCGCCAAGGGCGGCGACTTCGAGGACCTTCTCGAGGGGCTCCTCGCCGATACCGCGCGCGGCGCCGGAGACCTGCTCGACCGAACGTCCGCCGAGGAAGGCGCGGTCATCAAGTCGAAGAAGGGCGACTTCGTCCTCACGATCAACCCCGCCCTCACCGGCGGCGCGGAGCTGCGGATCGTCGTGGAAGCCAAGGACCGGGCGATGTCCGGCCGGGCCATGCGCGAGGAGATCCGGGAGGCGAAGACGAACCGCGACGCCGTGATCGGGCTTGTCGTGTTCACTCCCGCCCACGCCCCGACCGGGATCGCGCCATTCGACTTCCGCGCGGGCGACGTCTACGCGGTCATCGATCCCGAGAATCCCGATCCCGCCGTCCTGGAGGCGGCGGTCCGCTTCGCCCGTCTGCTGGCGATCGCCTCGCTCCG
>JARLHH010000299.1 GCA_031292335.1 Candidatus Limnocylindrales bacterium
GCTGTATTTCATCGTGCAGGTGCCCTGGCCCACGTCGACGTTGAGGTCGGCGCCGAGCGTCTCCTGGGAGAGCCGGTCGTAGTGGCGGACGACGTGGACCTGGCTGAGCTCGGGGAGCGCGGGCGGCCGCTCGCGGCGGATCCCCGGCGGCAGGGCGGCGGCCGGGTCGCCGACGACCGCGCTGATCGCCGGATCGGTTGCCGGCGGGAGGATCCCGCGCGCGGCCGGCACGGAGAGCTCGAAGATGACCGGCTCGTCCCAGCGCGCCTGGTGGAAGCGGCGCGGCACCGGCTTCGGGCCGACCGGGAGGCCGGCGCTCGGCGTGGTCGGATCGCCGGGGCTCGTCATCGGATGGCTTCCGCGAGCTCGGCGGCGAGCCGGTCGATGTCCGCTCGCGTGTGGACCTCCGTGACGCACACGAGGGCGCTCTCGCCCAGCCACGCTTGCTCGCGCATGAGATCCGCGCCGAAGAAGATGCCCCGCTCGCGGAGCGCCGCCGAGACCATGGCGACGGTCCGCCCGGTCGCGGTCAGGTCCACCACGAACTCCTTGACGTGGTGCTGGCCGGCGAACGGCACGCGGACGCCCGGGATCTCCGCGAGCCGGTTCATCGCGTAGCGCGCCCGGGCCATCATCGTCTCGCCCAGCTCGCGCATCCCCTGCGGGCCCATCAGGGCGAGGTAGACGCCGGCCGTGATCCCCCACAGGGCCGCGGCCGTGCCGACCCACTCCTTGCCCTCCTCGCGGAGCGCGAACGACGTCCGCCCGTAGGCCACGTCGCCGAAGCCGTACTCGCCGGCGACGCTCGTCGGGGCGATCCCGAACAGGCGCGACGGGAACTCGGCCACGAACCGGGGGTCGTCCCGCGTCGCGATGAAGCCGCCGTGGCCGCCGCCGAACTGCTGGTGCATCCCCAGCGGCTGGATGTCGCCGCAGGCGATCTCCGCGCCCCATGCCGCGGGCGGCGCCAGCACGCCGAGGGTCGAGGGATCCACGCTCCCGACCACGACCGCGCCCGCCGCGTGGGCGAGGCGCGCGATCTCGGGCGCCCGGGTCTCCACGCTGCCGAGGAAGGTCGGGTTCTCCACGAGGACCGCAGCGACGTCGGGGGCGAGCGCGGCACCCAGCGCGCCGAGGTCCAGCAGCGACGTCGCGCGGTCGAGGGCGACCTCGTCGACCGCGAGGTCCGGCCGGAGATAGTCGAGGATGCGCGATCGCTTGTCGCGGCACATCGAGGCCGGGAGCAGGACGCGGCGGCGGCCGGTGAGCCGGCACGCCATGCGGAGCGCCGTCGCGGCGGCCTGGAACCCGTCGTAGGTCGGGACGTTCACGACGTCCATCTCCAGGAGCTCGCCCATCATCGAGGCGTACTCGAACAGGGCCTGGAAGCGGCCGTGATCCTCGTACGGGTCGCCGGCGTAGGCGGTCAGGAACTCGGCCCGGCCGTTGATCTCGTCGCAGACCGCCGGGACGTGGTGCGGGTAGCAGCCCGCGCCCAGGAAGCTCAGGACTTCGCACGTGGAGGTGTTGCGGTCGAGCAGGCCCTCCACGTGCCGGGCCAGCTCTGCCTCCGACCGGAGCGGCGCCGGGAGGTCCAGCGGCCGTCCCAGCCGCAGCGACGGCGGGATCTCCGCGTACAGGTCGTCGATGGATGCCGCCCCGATGGCCGCGAGCATCTCGGACCGGACGTCCGGGATGGCGTTCGGGACGTACGGATGGCTTCTCGCGTCACGCTCGTCCATGGCGGTCAGTCGCTGCCCGTCGTCCCCGTGAAGCGCCAGCTGCCGAGGCGCACGGCGGGGACAAGCGCCGCGCCAACGAAGCCTTTCAGGAGGCGCCGCTCGCTGCCCACCGCCTCCACGCCCGCGAGCGCGTCCAGGTAGGACATCGTGTAGCGGAGGTTCCGGACCGGCCCGACGATCTCGCCGTCCTCGACGAGGAAGGTTCCGTCGCGGGTCATGCCCGTGATCACCGCGAGCTTCGGATGGACCGGGTTCGTGTAGTGAAAGCGCGTCACGTAGAGCCCGCGCTTCAGGCCCTGCACGAGGTCGGCGCGCGGCGTCGTCCCGGCGGACATCTGGGCGTGGATCGGGAAGGGGCCGTACGGGTTGGGGGCAGGCAGCCCGTGGCCCGAGGAACGGCGCCCGGCACGCGCCGCCGTCGCGCTGTCCCAGACGACGTCCCGACAGACGCCCGCCTCCACGAGCGTCACCGGCTCACAGCCGACGCCCTCGTAGTCGAACGACGCGGGCAGGCCGGCCGGGTCGCCGGCGTCGTCGCGGATCGTGACAAGCTCGCTCCCGACCCGCCTCCCCGGCTCGAAGAACGAACGCCCCTCCTCGACCGCCAGCGCGCTGAAGCCGAGGTACCCCAGCATGTCCAGGATGTCCACGACCGCGTACTCGGCGAGCACGACGGGGTAGTCGCCCGGCTCAAGCACGACAGGGCGCCCGGACCGCCGGGCCGTCTCGGCTGCCTCGCGGCCCAGCGCGGCCGCGTCGATCGTCGTCGCATCGACGGCAGTCGCCTCCGCGTAGCCGGTGCCGTCCTCCGGACCCATGGAGACCGTGATGAGCTGGCTGGCGGTCCGCGCCTCGGCCGCCCGGATCCCGCGCGAGTTCGCCACGGCGACGGTCTCCACGCTGGTGGCGAACGAGCCGAAGGCGGTGACGCCGGCCTCGTCCGCGGCCGCGATCACCGCCCGAACACCCTCGGCGCGCAGCTCCGGGGTCGCCGAGGCGGTCCCGTCGGCGAACGCGCCGCCGACGGAGCGGATCGGGCCGGGTTCCGGCAGGCCCGTCC
>JARLHH010000300.1 GCA_031292335.1 Candidatus Limnocylindrales bacterium
GGCCCCCGGCGCGCCGGCAGCCGCCGCGCCGACCCCGATCCACATCTCCGACATCGGGAGCGTGGCGATCGCGCAGGTGGCGACGACCGGCTACGCGCGCACGAACGGGCAGCCGTCGCTCACGATCACGGTGAGCAAGAACGCCAACGCCAACACGGTCGATGTCGCGGACGCGGTCCAGGCGAAGCTGACCCAGATCGCCGCGAGTCACCCCGAGCTCAAGATCGTCACGGTCTCGGACCTGTCGACGTTCATCAAGGAGTCGCGGGACGGCCTGCTCCACGAGGGCGGGCTGGGCGCCCTGTTCGCCGTGATCACGATCTTCCTGTTCCTGTTCAGCCTTCGCTCGACGCTCGTCGCGGCCGTCAGCATCCCGCTGTCCGTGCTGACCGCGCTCGTGGTGATGCAGGTGACCGGGATCACCTTGAACATCATGACCCTGGGGGGCCTGGCGGTTGCGGTCGGCCGGGTCGTGGACGACGCGATCGTGGTGCTGGAGAACATCTACCGGCACCGCGCGATGGGCGAGGACCGCCTGACCGCCGTGCTCCATGGCCCCCGCGAGGTGGCCGGGGCGATCACGAGCTCCACCCTCACGACCGTCGCCGTCTTCCTCCCGATCGGCTTCGTGGGAGGCATCGTCAGCCAGTTCTTCCTCCCCTTCGCGCTCACCGTGACGTTCGCCCTGCTTGCCTCGCTGGTCTGCGCGCTGACCGTCGTCCCGATCCTTGCCTTCCTCTTCGTCGACCGTGTCAAGCTGGCCGTCGACGAGACCGGCGAGCCGAAGAACTCGCTCTGGGTCCGCGCCTACTCGCCGACGATCCGGTTCGTGCTCCGCGACCGGCGCACGAAGGTCGGCGTCCTGGCGCTCGCGACGATCCTCTTCGTCGGCTCCATCTCGCTTGCCACCCGCCTGCCGACGGAGTTCATCTCGACGGGCTCCGACAAGGTTCTCCAGGTGAGCATCGTGCCGCCCGACGGCGCGGCCTCGCAGGCTGTCCTCGCGGTCGCGACCCATGCCGAGACGATCCTGCAAGCGGACCCCAAGGTGCAGCTGGTCCAGACAACGGTCCCGGGACAGGGCGACACGGGCACGTCCACGCTCTCGGCGGCGTTCTCGGGCGAACCCGCCAACAGCGCCACGATGGTCGTCCGGCTGGCCAGCGACGTCGACCTCGACGCGTACACGACCAAGGTCGCCGCCGAGCTGGCGCCCCTCAAGGCGAACGGCTACGACGTGGCCGTCAACCAGGCCGGGGGCTTCAGCTCGAACAACCTGTCGATCATCGTGAGCGGGGCGGACCCGGCCTCAGTCGCGACCGCGACGGACGCGGTGGTCACGGCGCTCCAGGCCAGCCCGGACCTTGCCAACGTCAAGTCCGACCTGGTCAAGGCGACGCCCCAGATCGAGGTCCAGGTCGATCCCAACAAGGCGTTCTCGGCGGGTCTCACGGCGGCGCAGGTGGCAGGTCAGGTCCGCTCGGCGCTGGTGGGAGCGCTCGTGACCCGGGTCCAGCTCGCCGACGGCGGCCCGATCGACCTGTACGTCCAGCTCGACCCGGCCCGCGTGACATCGGTCGACTCCCTCAAGGCGCTGCCGGTCGGCCTCGGGACGAAGGTGGCCCTCGGGTCGGTGGCCGACGTCAGCCAGGTGGCGACCCAGGGCAGCATCACCCGGATCGACCAGGCGCCATCCGCCTCGATCACCGCCGACGTCACGGGCAAGGACACCGGCGGCGCATCCTCGGCGGCCCAGGCGACCGTCAACAAGCTCGAGGCGGCGGGATCGATCCCGGCCGGCGTCGATGTCCGGTTCTCCGGCGTGACCCAGCAGCAGGGGCAGGCGTTCGGCGGCCTGTTCAACTCCATGGCGATCGCGATGCTGCTGGTCTACGTGATGATGGTCCTCGCCTTCAACAGCCTGATCACCCCGTTCGTGATCATGTTCAGCCTCCCGCTGGCCGCGATCGGCGTCTTCCCGGCCCTGCTGGTGACGGACCGGGCGATCGGCATCAGCGCCCTCATCGGGATCCTGATGCTGATCGGGATCGTGGTGACGAACGCGATCGTGCTGCTCGACCTCGTCGAACGGCTCCGCCGGCAGGGGATGTCGACGACCGAGGCCCTGGTCGAGGGTGGCAAGACCCGCGTCCGGCCGATCCTCATGACCGCCATCGCGACGATCCTCGCCCTGATCCCGCTCGCGGCGGGCTTCAACCAGGGCTCGATCATCGCCGCCGAGCTCGGGACGGTCGTGATCGGGGGCCTGTTTTCGTCCACGTTCCTGACCCTGATCGTCGTGCCGGTGGTCTACTCGCTGGTGGACGGAGCGAAGACCAGGCTCGGGGCACGGGGTGGCGCGCGACTCCCGGACCCGGAAGCGGCCTGACGCGACGTTCGGGAGTTGCCCGGCATCGGCAGCTCCCGTGCTCGGCTACTGGCCGATCGTGCCCACCTGGCTGAGCGCCCGCACGCCCGTACCCGCCGCCGAGGCGATGAAGTCGTAGGTGCCGCCCTCCGAGATCGGGAACTGGGCCACCTGGACCACCTTCCCGTTGAGGAGCGCCGACTCGACCGAGGGCGCCAGGCTCAGGGTGCCGGTCGTGGCGCTCGAATCCCAGAACTGGAGCGCCGGCGTCGTGCCGTCGGGCGTGGTGAAGATGACCTGCATCAGGCCCGGTGAGATCGCGTTCGCGTAGAGCAGGTCGACATTGAAGGTGGTCTGCAACGGCGGAAGCGTGGGCGGCGGCGTCGCCGCGGGTGGGAAGATCCCGATGATGCCGCTCGGACACGAGCTGGGCGCCGGCGTCGTCGCGCAGTACCCCAGCAGGACGCTCAGGTCCAGCTTCGGCTTGAGCACCTGCAGCCCCCCGAAGTTCCAGAAGCCCGACGGCAGCGGCACCGGGCTCGATGCGCTCGGCGGGATCGAGGCGCTCGGGTCCGGAGACGGGAGCAGCGGCGGGCTGGCGGACGGCACCTCGCCCGACGGCACGGGTGCCGAGGGCGACGGCGACGGCGACGGCGGAAGCGTCGCGCCCGGAGCCAGGCTCGGGGTCTGTCCCTCGGGCGTCGGCGACGGGTACGCGTCGGGCGGAAGCACGGGGTAGCTGGTCGGCGTGTGGCCGCCCGGGAAGGCCCAGGCGGCGTAGATGGAGCCGCCGCCGAACGCGGTCGCGAACCCTTCCACGACGTCCGCGGGCCACCAGCCGCCGCGATACCCCGCCCACGTCGGGCCCAGCGGGTCCAGCACGTAGTAGGCCGCGGGACCATCGGCGGAGGCCGGCCGGAACCCGTCGAGGTAGATGGCGTGCCCGGCCGTGAAGTCCTTCTGCAGCCGCAGGTCAATCGGCACGTCGCCGTAGCTGCCCTGGACCACTGCCCCGGCGCCGGCGAAGAGCAGCGCGCGAAGCTGGAGGCGGGAGATGGGCGCCTGGCTGAACGAGACGCCGTAGCGGCCGATCGCCACCTCGAGATCCGACAGCGACGTCCCGCCCTCCTGGTCGGGCTGGAGCGCGCGGAGCTGGGAGCCGGTCGTGACGATCCCGTAGCCGAGCCGCGCGAGCATCGCGCCGGCGGCCATCGTGCAGTTGAACGCCTGGAGCGGACCCCCGTCGAACTGGGAGATCGGGACGACGCGCGGGAAGCCGGCCGCCGCCAGCCAGGCCGGCCGATTCGCGGGGTTCCCCGTCGTCGGGATCGAGCCCGGCTCGGCGTACGCGACGAGCTGGAGGGTCGCGTCGTCCGGGAGCGCGGTGAGCTTGACCGGTGCCTGGTCGGGGATCGCGGTGATCCCGAACATCGCGGCCGGCTGGTCGCCGGTGTCGGAGGTGAGCTGGTACGACACCGCGCCCGGGATCGCGCTCGACACCGGCGCGGCGGTCGCGGCGGCCACGCCGAGCGCCCCGCCCGCGCCGATCACGACGGCGAGGACGAAGCGCAGCAGGATGCCGACGGGGAGGTTCATCAGTACAGCGTCACCGGGGAGTAGATGTCGAGGTTCACCGTCACCGTCCTGCTGCGGGTGACGCCGCCGAATTGGTCGGTCGTCGTGACCGTGAAGGTGAGCTTGTTGCCCGAGCCGTAGAAGCCCGTGTTGGCATCGCACCAGCCCGACGTCTGGGACGTGGGGATCGTCGCGCTGTAGCTGCTGCCCTTCAGCTGGTAGGCGGCGACGACTCCCGACTGCGGCCGCCGGACGCCGTCGGAGTCGACGATCGACCAGGCGACCTGGACCTGGAGCGGGCCGTTCGGGCTGTCCGGGTCCAGCGCCGTGATCCCGAACGTGACCGTGACCGGGGATGGGCAGCTGGCCCAGGCGTAGCCGCCGTTCCCGTTGGAGGGCGGCGAGGAGAGGCCCGCCCCGATCCGGGCCGGCGTGTCGCAGCGGACCACCTGGATCGTCTGCGTGCCGGACGTGGTCGAGGCGCCCTTGCTGTCGGTGGCGACGATGGAGAAGGAGAAGGTCCCGTTGCCCTGCGTCCCGTCGTCGTCGGCGTTGATCGACGAGCTCCAGAGGTTGCCCGCGTAGCCGGTCATGGGCCGCTGGACGACCGTGCCCGCCTGGTCGGTGAAGACGAGCGTTGCGGACGCGAC